>JAUSOJ010000298.1 GCA_030656195.1 Lutibacter sp. | reverse complement strand
TCAATGGTATATACTTTTGCGCCCATTTCCAATAAAACAGCCGTTTGGTATCCCGATCCTGTACCTATTTCCAAAATTTGGTGATTTTCACGAATCTGCAGCAATTCAGTTTGAAAAGCAACCGTATATGGTTGTGAAATGGTTTGGTCGGAACCTATTGGAAATGCTTTATCCTGATAGGCAAAATCGGCAAAACTTGAATCCATAAACAAGTGACGGGGTACAATTCCCATCGCAGTCAACACATTTTTGTCCGTTATTCCTTTCTGTGCAATTATCTTTACCAACTGATTTCTAAGCCCGTTATGCTTGTGCGTGTCCTTCACTATTCCCTAAAATTTGAATGCCTAAAAATAGGAATAAATGCCTAAAGAATGTACTTTTACCTGTATAAATATTAACGACTTTAAATATGCTGAAAGCAGGAGTTTTAGGTGCGGGACATCTAGGAAAAATTCATTTAAAATTAATAAATCAATCAGATAAATACGAATTGGTCGGTTTTTATGACCCAATTAAAGAAAACGCAGAAAAAGTTGCAAAAGAATTTGGCTACAAATCTTTTGATTCAATTCAGGAATTAATTGATGCCGTTGACGTTATTGACATTGTAACACCAACACTTTCTCATTTCGACTGTGCAAAAGAAGCCATAGAAAAAGGAAAACACGTTTTTATTGAAAAACCAATCACCAAAACGGTTGAAGAAGCTGAAATTCTTATTGAACTTTTGAAAAAACACAACGTAAAGGGTCAGGTTGGCCACGTTGAACGCTTTAATCCGGCTTTTACCGCGGTTAAAGACGCCATTCACAATCCAATGTTTATTGAAACACATCGTTTGGCAGAATTCAATCCGAGAGGGACTGATGTTCCTGTAGTGTTGGATTTAATGATTCACGACATCGACATTATTTTGAGCGTGGTGAAATCGAAAGTAAAAAGCATCAATGCCAGCGGCGTTTCCATTTTGAGCGATACACCAGATATTGCGAATGCACGCATTGAATTTGAAAACGGATGCGTCGCCAATTTAACCGCCAGCAGAATTTCTTTGAAAAACATGCGCAAAACACGATTTTTTCAGCGTGATGCCTATATTGCTGTTGATTTCTTTGAAAAAGCCACAGAAGTGGTCAGAATGAAAGACGCACCTGAAACTCCGGGCGATTTCGATATGATTTTACAAAATGCGGAAGGCTTAAAAAAGCAAATCTATTTTGAAAATCCGAAAATCGCGGCCAACAATGCCATTTTAGACGAACTGGAAACTTTTGCCGATGCCATCAACAACAACACAACACCAATTGTAACCTTAGAACAAGGCACGGAAGCGCTTCGTGTTGCACAAATGATCATTAACGATTTTTAGCATGGATATTTACCAAGTTGACGCATTTAACAATGCTGTTTTTAAAGGAAACCCCGCTGCTGTTTGTCCGTTGGAAAAATGGATTTCTGATGACTTAATGCAAGCAATTGCAGAAGAAAACAATTTATCGGAAACTGTTTTCTTCGTAAAAAATGGAAATTCATTCAACATAAAATGGTATACGCCAACTTGTGAAATCGATTTATGCGGCCATGCAACTTTGGCTGCCGCACATATTATTTTTAGCGAATTAAATTTCAAAGAAAAACAGCTTGAATTCAATTCAAAAAGCGGCAAACTGACTGTTACAAAAAATGGAGATTGGTACACCCTAAATTTTCCATCAGAAGAAATTGTGGAAATTGAAACGCCTGATCTTTTAAAACAAGCGTTAAATGTTCCTGTTTTAAAAACTTTTAAGGGGAAATGGAAATTATTGGTTTTGTTGGAAAGTGAGGCAATAATTAAAAATTTAACGCCAAACTTCCACTTATTGACACAATTGGAATATTTAGGAATTGGCGTGACTGCAAAAGGAGATTCAGCCGACTTTGTTTCGCGATTTTTTGCACCAAAGATTGGCATAAATGAAGATCCGGTAACAGGTTCTGCGCATACTTTGCTTATTCCGTATTGGGCTAAAAAACTCAATAAAACAAAGCTGGAAGCTGTTCAGCTTTCAAAAAGAACCGGAATTTTAAAATGCGAATATTTAAATGACCGTGTTGAAATGAGCGGACAAGCCGTTACCTATTTAAAAGGACAATTAATTATATAATCGCCTTCCGCATTGGCGGGAAAAGGCATAATCTATAAAAACAACCAATTTTGAATATGAAAAATATAGCTGTTATTGGCGCCGGAACCATGGGAAATGGCATTGCCCATGTTTTCGCCCAAAATAATTACCAAGTACATTTAATTGATATTTCACAGGAAGCAATAGATCGCGGCTTGTCTACCATTGTTAAAAATTTGGATCGTTTGGTTGATAAAGGAACTATCACCGCCGAAATTAAAACCCAAACTTTGGCAAATATCACCACATTCACTTCTATTGCTGAAGGCGTAAAAAATGCGGATCTGGTGGTTGAAGCAGCCACAGAAAATGTAGATTTAAAATTAAAAATATTCAAGCAAATTGACGAAGAAGCACCAGAAAAAGCCATTTTAGCTTCCAACACTTCTTCCATTTCAATCACTAAAATTGCGTCGGTCACCAAACGACCTGAAAAAGTGATAGGAATGCACTTTATGAATCCGGTTCCCATTATGAAATTGGTTGAAATCATTAGA
>JAUSOJ010000295.1 GCA_030656195.1 Lutibacter sp. | reverse complement strand
TGAACACCGTTGAAAGTTTCCCTCTATTAACGGTACCGTCAGGTTTCATAGCATCTGGGCCAACATGTCTGGTGTCCGGCACTTGCTTGGCCAGTACTACAATTTTAAGTGGTCGCATAGTATAATATTAAGTTGTATTATTTTAAGTTTATAAAATTATAGTAATTAATTTGCCCAAACCATGATAATACTCATACTTCTTAATTTATTTAAAATACCATTATTAATACCACAAAAAAAAGCGGTGATTTAAAATCACCGCTTTTTTAATATTTAAAGTATATAATACTATTTTTTATCCTTATTTTTTGTCTCCTCAACAACTTTTTCAGGTTCTGGTTGATAATCTTTCATGAAATCTTCCATAATTGCAGTACTTACACCCATATTAGAGAAACCTCCATCGTGAAATAAATTTTGAAGTGTTACTTTCTTAGTCAGATCTGAAAATAAACTTATGGTATAATCCGCACATTCTAAAGCTGTTGCGTTTCCAAGTGGCGACATTTTTTCTGCATAAGCAATAAATCCGTCGAAACCTTTAACACCGCTTCCGGCAGTTGTTGGCGTTGGAGATTGGGAAATTGTGTTGACTCTTACTTTTTTATCTCTTCCGAAGAAATAGCCAAAACTACGTGCAACCGATTCTAAATATGCCTTATTGTCTGCCATATCATTGTAATCAGGAAAAACGCGTTGTGCCGCCATATAAGATAAAGCCACAATACTTCCCCATTCATTCATAGCATCTCTTTGATATAACACACTCATTAATCTGTGAAAAGATAGCGCAGAAACATCAAAACCTGTTTTTGTAAAATTATAATCTTGGTGTGTATAGTGATTTCCCCTGCGAACATTAACCGACATACCAATGGAATGCAAAACAAAATCAATTTTTCCACCTAATATTTTCATGGCACCATCCACCAAATCTTCAAGATCCATAATTGATGTGGCATCAGCTGCAATTATTTCTGAGCCTGTTTTTTCCGCTAATTCAGCTATAGTTCCAAGTCTCAATGCAACAGGCGCATTTGATAAAACAAATATTGCACCTTCTTCATGAGCTCTTTCTGCAACTTTCCAGGCGATTGATTTTGAATCTAAAGCTCCTAAAATAATTCCTTTTTTTCCTTTAAGTAAATTATACATAATTGTATTTGTTTTTGATTTAATTTTAATTTAAGCTGCAAATATAGTAATTTCTTAATTTAATAACTGCTTAGCGTGTTCAATAGCGGTTTTTGAAATCTCTTTTCCGCCCAACATTTCAGCTATTTCTTCAATTCTTTCACTTTCAGTCAATTCTTTTAACCGTGTTACTATATTATTTTCAATATCTTCTTTGTAAACTTTATAATGTTGTTTTCCTTTTGCGGCAATTTGCGGTAAATGCGTAATGGTAATCACTTGCATATTCGCACTCATTTGTTCCATAATATCAGCCATTTTAGTGGAAACATCACCCGAAACTCCAGTATCAATTTCATCAAAAATAATGGTGGGCAATTTTAAATATTCTGAAAGAATGGCTTTAACTGATAACATGATTCGTGACATTTCACCTCCTGAAGCAATTTTTTTCAATTCCCCAAAATTAGCGCCTTTATTTGCCGATATAAAAAGTTGCAGCTCGTCTTTTCCGTTTTGAAAATACTGTTTTGTATGCTTGATGCTGAAATTAAAACGGGTATTTTCCATTCCCAAATTTTCTAGGCTGTTTTCTAGCTTTGAAACAAGTACCGTAATTGCTTTTTCTCTTTCATCAAAAATTGATTTCGCCAATTTGTCAATTTTTTCGGCAACATTGTTAATTTCTTTTTCTTTATCTATAATTGCTGCGGAAGAATTTTCAACCGCATCAACTTTTACCGAAAGTTCTTCTTGCTTTTGAAGCAATTCAGCAATGGTGGTAACTGCATGCTTTTTTTGCTAATTGTAAATCAATTGCAATCGGTCGTTCAGCTTTTGCAATTCCAACGGATCAAAATCGACGTTTTCATAGAAATCTTCAATCTCGCCGGCAATATCATCAAATTCAATTTTAACGCTTAATATACGCTGATGAAGCGCTTCGTATTCATTTGAAAATGAAGAAATTCTATGGATGCTTGCCAAAAATGAATTCAACAGTGTTTGTAAACCAATTTCTTCACTTAACGCAAGTGCCTGTGCTTCAGATAGATTTAGTTTTATTTCTTCAATATTGTTTAATTTATCCAACGACTGCTCAATAACTTCCTGCTCATCAGTCTGTAACTTGGCCTTTTTCAGCTCATCGAATAAATGCAGGTTGTATTCATAGTTTTGCGTGGCTGTCGCCTGATTCTTTTTGAGTTCATTCAGCTCTTTGGTCAACTGCGTAAACAATTTCAACCCACGTTTGTACGATTCAATTTTTGGCGCATTGCCGGCAAGCGCATCAATAATTTGAAACTGAAAATTCACATCCGACAATTGGTGGGTTTGATGTTGGGAATGCACATCAATTAGT
>JAUSOJ010000293.1 GCA_030656195.1 Lutibacter sp. | reverse complement strand
GGAAAATAACACCTATAAAAACGGACAAATTATTTCTGAACAAAAGGGAAATCGCTTAACCTATTACCATAAAAATGGAAAGGTTAAAGCAACGGGAATTTTTGAAAACAACCTGATGCAAGGCGAATGGATATTTTATCGCGAAACTGGTCAGTTGTGGCAAGTGGGAAATTTTAAAGACAGCATAAAACACGGCCATTTTATACGATATGACAGGAATGACAAAGTTGAATTTGACGAAAACTTTGAAAATGGCAAAAAAGTAAAAACAAAATAAGCAACAACTGCAATAAATCACAAAATCAGAATAGAAAAAAATGGTTGACGCTATTTGGATTTTTTAAAACAATTTTCTGATTTACAATCCGAAAATTAAGAATTTAACACAGATTAAAAGCCATCATAGAAAAAATAAATATATTTACATAACAAACTAATTTCAAACTGATTTCAACGCGGCCGAAATTAGCATTTAAACAAAAAATTGCCTGATTAAAAAATTAAAAAAAATGAATGGAAAAGAATTTTTTAAAAACGAACCGCTACTTTTTAAGATTATCTATTTAATTGGTATCCTCTTTTTATTTCTTAATTTAAATGATTTAACAACCGGAAAAGAAAAAATAACCATTATTTTTCCAATTATTGCATTTGGAACATTGGCTTTTTTATTTATAAGACTGGCTGTTTTTAGCAAGAAAAATGACAATTAATTAATTTATGGTTTTTTTAAAATAAAATTAATAATGGCATCCATGGCTACAAAATCAGACCTGCTGCCAAAAATTACGGTCAATAAGCTGCTTAACAATTTTAGCTGTTCCCATAAAAAAACGTTAAAACAAATTACAAATTCTCATTGTCTACTTTGATTTTGGTAATATTGTACTTTAAACTAAAAAAAATGAAAAAACTAACAAGCATATTTGCAATTTTAACATTAACAATTTCAGTGATGGCGCAAAACACAACCGAACTTAACATTGGCGACAAGGTTTCCGAATTTTCTGGAACAGATGATAACGGCGCCAATTGGAAATCGAGCACCGTGAAATCCGATTTCCTGGTGGTGTACTTTTATCCGGCAGCCATGACCGGCGGCTGCACCGCACAAGCCTGCGCTTACAGAGATGATAAAGCCAATTTCGATAAAATGGGCGCAACCATTATTGGAATTAGCGGTGACGAAGTGAAAAATTTAAAAGTTTTTAAAGAGTCTTCACAACTAAATTTCCCTTTAATTTCCGATCCTCAAGGCGTTATTTCCAAAAAATTTGGCGTTCCAACAAAAGATGGCGGTGAAATAACCCGTGAAATAGCTGGAGAAAATTTTTTATTGGTTAGAGGAATTACAGCATCACGCTGGACATTCGTACTCGATAAAAACAGAAAAATCATCTATAAAAATGCCGAAGTAAATGCCGCAGACGACAGCAAGAAAGTAATGGAAGTGATTAAAAAAGCTAAAGGGTAAACAGATCACGATAGCTATCGGGACGAAAGACCGAAGACCGAAGACCGAAGACCGAAGACGGAAGAGCGAAGTTTGAAGTTTGAAGTTTGGTGTACCTCCCTGATATAGGTTGACCATAAAAGTCAATTTATATGAAAACAAATTTAAAACAATTACTTAAACAACGGCGCTATTCAGAGGAATTTAAAAAAGAGATAGTGGCTTTATTTGAGCAGGGAAAATATAGTGTT
>JAUSOJ010000280.1 GCA_030656195.1 Lutibacter sp. | reverse complement strand
CGGAAGACCGAAGACCGAAGTTGGCAGTAGGCAGTAGGCAGTTGGAAGTTCATCATTCAAAAGTTTATTTAATCAATTTTAGGTTAAACAGATCAACCTAAATATTTGATACCAGCTAATTGATGATAAAAATTAAATCAAGATTAAACACTTTTGAAAACAAATACGCAACTTCCTTTTTAATTACTTTAAGTGACGTTATACATTTATATTTAAATATTAAAACATCAATCCCATAAGGATTTGGGGATTTCCGTCTTTATTTTTCTCATATAACCTTCAATTTCTAGTTGAAGTTCTTCTTTATTTATCACTTTATTTTCAGCCAATGCATTCGAATTTTTCAACACCATTTTTTCAGCCAATTCACGGGATTTTAATTCAATAAATTCGTCAATTGAATGATGGTTTGAGACAAATCCGTACACAAATTGCATATCTAAGGCCTTGCCGACTTCCTTCATAGATTTTAAGGAAATTGAACCCGATAATTCTCTTTTTTCTATGTCCTGAACGCCTTGTATGGTAATCTTTAATTTGTGCCCTAGTTGTTGTAAAGTCATATTTAAAGCGGTTCTTATGGTATAAACCCAACCTCTTTCGGGTACTTCTATATTTTTTATTTCAAAAAAAGGTTTGAGTTTTCCATCCAATTGCTCAATCAATATTTTTTTTGGGTTTTGCATAAGCGCCTTTATTTATTTGATTATTCAATTTTCATTTTTAATGCTATTTGCGTTAGGGGTTGAAGCGGAAATCCTGTAATTGCGAGCTTGTTCAGCAATATCTTCAACAGATTGCCACGCTCCGCTCGCAATTACAGATTGCAGCGAAAAACCCGACTGCCTTTTCGGCGATTCTACCAGCCGAAAAGGCAGGAACGCCCAAAAATACAATTTAAATTAAAAATACTTTTGCTGTTGGCATATAAATTATTTTTTCATATTTCAATAACATTAACAGGAAATATTTTTAATAATTTACGTGGTATAAACCGAATTAAACATCACATAATCGGTGGTTAAATCGGTTCCCCAGCCTTTTGCTTTGGCTTTCCCATTATGGAGATCCAGCACAATTTTTAGATGGGATTCCCTTAATAATTTTTTGATATAATTGGTGTCGAATTCTAAAGGAGTTCCCTGTTCTAATACTTTTATCGTTTTTTTGTCGGAACCGATATAAAGATCAATTTCTTCATAATTAAATGGAAGTCCGGCATTACCGGCAGCACTAATAATACGACCCCAATTTGGATCACGGCCGAACATGGCGGTTTTAACAAGCGCTGAATCAGAAATTTTTCGAATCATTGTTCTGGCATATTCTTCGGTTGGCGCATTCACAATTTCATACTCAATAAACTTTGAGGCACCTTCACCGTCCGAAACAATCAATTGGGCCAAATGCACCATCATTTCTTCCAGATGTTTTTTGAAAATAGCGTAACCTTTATCTTTTTTTGATTTAATGAGGTCATTCTGTGCCAAACCATTGGCCAGCACAATCACCATATCATTGGTAGACGTATCTCCATCAACTGTTATCATATTGAATGATTTGTCAACCGTTTCCCTAACAATGGTTTTTAAAAACTTGGGCTCAATGGCAATATCTGTCACAATAAATGCCAACATTGTGGCCATATTTGGGTGAATCATTCCTGATCCTTTCGCAATTCCGCCCATATTAACTTCACGTCCATCTACTTCAAACTCAATAAAACCTTCTTTCGCAAAAGTATCCGTAGTTAATATGGCATTTGCCGTAAACGAACCTGCGTTTGATCTATTGGTCAGATTTTTTGCATTTTCCCTTATTCCGTTCACAATTTCAGTAGTTGGAAATTTGACGCCAATAATCCCTGTGGAAGCTACCAACACCAACTCCTTATCAATTTTCAATTCTTCAGCCAAAGACGCAGTCATTGCTTCGGCGCCTTCCATTCCTTGTTTTCCGGTTGCCGCATTTGCATTTCCTGCATTGATGACAATGGCTTGCGCTTTGCCATCTGCAATATGTTTTCTTGAGACGCTAACCGGTGCTGCCACAACTTGATTTTGCGTAAACACAGCAGCGGCGCTTGCCGGAACTTTTGAGAAAATAATGGCTAAATCCCTTCGCATAGATTTAACGCCGGTGTGTGCTCCCCAACAGGTTATTCCTCTTACGTTTGTTATATTTTTAATCATTTTTATACTATTAATAATTGTTAAATTTTTTGCTGATGTAAAATATTAAGGATTTAACGGAATTAAGTTTAAACCGCTTGTTTCATCCAATCCAAACATAATATTCATGTTTTGAATTGCTTGTCCGGCCGCACCTTTAATCAGGTTGTCGATAACACTCACCGCAATCACCATATTGGTACGTTCATCATAAGTCACAAACAAATCGCAATAATTGGTTCCCCGAACATCTTTAATGGCTGGCGCTTCTTTTCTTAATCTTACAAAAGGCGCATTGGCATAAAAAGAAGCGTAAAGTTTTTTTAGGCTGATTTCATCTATTTTTTCTGTGGGACGCGCATAAATGGTTGTCAGGATTCCTCTATCAACCGGCAATAAATGCGGCGTAAACTGGATTAGTGTTTCTTTTCCTGAAACCTGATCCAATATTCCTTGTATTTCAATGGTATGTCTGTGATTTTTAAGTCCGTATGCCTTAAAATTATCGTTCACATTAGAATACAGGTTTACGTTTTTAGCTTTAATCCCTGCTCCTGTAACTCCTGTTTTTGAATCGACAATTATGCGGTCTGTTTCAATCAGGTTGGCTTCCAGCAAAGGCGCCAGACCTAAAATGGCAGTTGTGGGAAAACAGCCAGGATTTGCAATTAAATTGGCTTCTTTAATTTTATTATAATACAATTCCGGACTACCGAAAATGGCATTTTTGATGCCTTCGGGATAAATATGGTTAATTTTATACCATGCTTCATAAATTTCTTTGGAACTCAAACGAAAATCGCCCGAAAGATCGATAATTTTAAATTTTTTGTCTTTAAAGCGTTTCACAAAATCCATAGATACGCCGTGCGGCAAAGCAAGAAATACCAAATCCAGTTCATAATCATCGATATCATTGATTGACACCAATTTTTGGTCGGCAATTCCCTGCAAAAAAGGATGTACATCAGAAAACAGGTCTCCTGCCCTGCTTTCAGAAGTAATCATCGCAATTTCAACCTCTGGGTGATTGGTGAGAATACGCACCAATTCGGATCCGGTATAGCCCGTTGCACCAATAATTCCTATTTTCTTTTTATCCATGGTCTTTCAATTCTTTAAGTGATTTTTTCAATACTTCCATGACTTTTTCCAAATCGTCATAGCTGATGTTTAAAGGCGGAACCAAACGCAAAACTTTATCGGCGGTGGCATTTGCCAACACCCCATTTTCAAGCATATTCTGCACTAAGGGTTTTGTCTCAAAATTAAATTCCACACCAATCATCAATCCTTTTCCTCTGATTTCTTTGATATCGGGATTTTTCATTGCTGTAATTTTTTCTTTTAACCAATGGCCTTTTTCTTCCGCTTGCTTCAAAAGATTTTCAGATTCAAGCACTTCAATGGTTGCCAATGATGCCGCACACACCAATGGATTTCCTCCAAAAGTGGTTCCGTGATCTCCAAAATCGATTGCAGCACTCACTTTTTCATTTGAAAGAATGGCGCCGATGGGAACACCATTTCCCAATGCTTTCGCTAAAGTCATAATATCCGGTTCTACCCCAAAATGTTCTTTGGCAAACATTTTTCCCGTTCTTCCCATTCCGCACTGAATTTCATCGAAAATCAGCACAATATTTTGTTCATCGCAAAAAGTTCTCAATGCGCTTAAGAAAGTCTTATCCGCAACATTAACGCCGCCTTCACCTTGTATTGGTTCAATAATGATGGCCGCAGTGTTGTTATCCACCGCTTTTTTTACAGATTCTATGTCATTAAAAGTTACTTGCGAAAATCCCTGCGGAATTGGCTCAAATCCATTTTGATAGGCTTTTTTACCGGATGCGATCGTTGCCAAAGTCCGCCCATGAAATGAGTTTTCAAAAGAAATGATGTTTCCGCCCCTGCCAATGCTGTGTGCATATTTTCTTGCAATTTTAATGGCGCCTTCAACCGATTCTGCACCGCTATTCGCAATAAAAATCCGATCTAAACCCGATAATTCCACCAACTTTTTTGAAAGCATCACTTGCGGTTCACTTAAATAAAAATTGGAAATATGAATTAATTTTTCTGCTTGATTTTGGATGGCTTTTACCACTTTTGGATGACAATGTCCTACGCTGGTTACGGCAATTCCGCCAAGCATATCAATATATTCATGGCCTTCCACATCCCAAATATGGGAACCTTTTCCGTGGTCAAATGTTAATGGATAGCGCTTAAAAGTTTGCAAATAATATTTTTTGTCGAGTTCGTTGAATGTTTTATTGCTTTTTTGTGTCATGGTCTAAATTCTTTAAATTATGCAGTGATGATGGTTCCCATTTTTTGATTTTCAAAAAGGGCTGAAAGCTGTTCTGGGATGGTGCCGTTAATGATTCTAGCCAATTTTGCGCCTTTTTTTAGCGCAATTTCACAAGAATCCATTTTAGGAATCATGCCGCCTTGAATGATTTTTTTTTCTTTTAGCTGATTTATTTCGGCGACTTTAAGTTCACGAATTATAGAAGCAGGATTGTCTTTATCCAACAACAATCCATCAACATCGGTTAAAATAATATATTGTTCGGCCGAAAGCGCACCGGCAATATGGCCTGCAAATAAATCTCCATTAATATTGTAATCGTTGCCGTTTTTGTCTGATGCCAAACAAGTGATTACCGGAATAAAGTCATTTTCCAACAACAATTCAATTAAGGCAGTATTTACGATTTCAACATCTCCAACCTGACCTAAATCAACCATTTCAGTCTTACCGTTTAGGATATGTTTGTGCAAACGTTTTTTGGCAATTACCGTTTTTCCGTCTTTTCCTGACACTCCAACTGCCTTATGATTCATTGCATTTATTAAGGAGATTAAACTTCCGTTTACTTTTCCTTTAAGCGCCATTTCCACATATTCCATAGCCTCGGGCGTTGTTTTTCGCTGACCGTCAATAAACTCAGAAGCTATATTCGCTTCTTCCAAAGTTTGTTTGATAAAAGGTCCGCCTCCGTGAACAATCACCACATTATAACCTTTTTCTTTTAAGTCGCATATGTTTTTAAGCACCTGATTTTTAAGTATTTGATTGGTCATGGCATTTCCTCCATATTTAAATAGTAACAACTGTTTTTTTGCCATCATTTTTTAATTGTAATTTTTAGAATCCTTATAAAATATTTTAATCAGGAATATAAGGTGACGGATTGCTTTTTATTAGCTTTAAGCAAGCCATTTTTGCGGTTAAAGATTGAGATAAACAATCTGGAAATTCAATCAGAAGGATTCTGATTTGGAAAAATTTCAAATAATATTGCAAATTTAAGGCTATAACTTTAATTTTCCAAATAAAAATTAAAGTTATAGCTTTAAAATATTTAAAAAATAAGCTGTTTGCTTAATTTTTTTTTAATTTAAGCTGAAGTATTTGTTGATGAAAAAATGAGTTAATTTTAGTTTTAAAAATGGCTTATCAATAAATTTTAAATCTAAAACTTCATGAAGGAAATATTATGGCACAAAAAAAGCCTATCAGCATGATAGGCTCTACTTTGTAAAAAGGTAAATATATCTTAAATAACTTTTACGTTAATTGCGTTTAATCCTTTTTTACCTTCCTGTAAATCGAATTCAACTTCATCACCTTCGCGTACTTCGTCGATTAAACCAGAAATGTGCACAAAATGTTCTTTGTTCGAACCATCTTCTTTTATGAATCCAAATCCTTTAGCTTCATTGAAGAATTTTACTGTCCCTTTACTCATCTTTAAAAAATTTTAAAATAATATTAGTCGCAAATGTAATAATTAATTTTTAAATTCCCATAATTTTTAAAATTTTTTTTTAACCAATAAAAAGTCTGTAAATTACTGCCTTATAAATTGTTACTTGATGCTTGACGGGTCTCTTTTTCTGGTTCAATTTGCTAAAAACAGTTTATTAGATGGCCCTCTTCCCTTAAAAAAATGATAGAATTAAAATCTTGTTTGGTAAAATATTTTTTTATCAATCAATGAAATTTCTTATCAACAGAAAAAAACAAATTCCAGCCTAAAGATTATTTTGTTTAAGTTTATAAGATATTGTATAAACATATAAATTTCGGGCTATGTTGCCCTATTTAATGAAAAATATATTTTAAAAATGTGAATAGCAACCTATTATATATACTTAAGATTTTAATATTTTGAACTTTACCTAATTGTTAAAAATATGTTAAAAACATATTTTGTTTAATCTTATTCTTTTTTAATTAAACAATATATTTTACATTTGCGTCAAACTTAAACTAAATAATGATGAAAAACTTAGCGAAATTTTTAAAAGTATTGATGATTGTTGTCTTATCTGTAAGCGTTTTGGCTTGTAATGACGATAACGATATGGAAGAAACTAAAACAAACACCATTGCTGATTTCGTGGTTAAAAACAGCAACAATTACAGCAGTCTGTTAGCAGCTTTAACAAAAGCTGATTTGGTTGAAACCTTAAAAGGTGCTGGACCATTTACCGTATTTGCGCCAGACAATGCTGCTTTTAGTGCATTTTTATCGGCAAATGGTTTTGCCAATCTTGATGCTGTGCCAGTAAACACCCTAAAACAAATTTTATTGAATCACGTTGTGAGTGGCGCCGTTAAATCAACAGATTTAACTACAGGCTACATTTCAACCTTATCAACAACAGCGCCTAACAATTTAAACATCAGTATGTTTGTAAATACAAGCGGCGGTGTAAAGTTAAATGGAGTTTCTGATGTAACTGGCGCAAACAATATAGTAGATAATGGCGTTGTTCACTTGGTAAATAAAGTAATTGGCTTGCCTACAATAGTAACTTTTGCTGTTGCAGATCCAACTTTTTCAACTTTGGTGACTGCACTGACAAGAGCTGACCAACCTAATTTTGTAAGTATTTTATCAACTGCCAACGGAACTAACCCTGCGCCATTTACCGTTTTTGCGCCGACTAACAATGCATTTGGTGCACTTTTAACTGAATTGGGTGTGAGCGGATTGAGCGCAATCAATACTGCTACCCTAACTGCAACTTTAAACCATCACGTTGTTGCTGGTGCAAATGTGCGATCAACCTCCTTAACAAACAATATGACTGTTGGTACTTTAGGCGGTAATATTACCGCAAATATAACTGGTGGCGCAAAATTAACAGACGCCAATGGAAGAGTAAGCAATATTGTTGCTGTCAATGTTCAAGCTTCTAACGGAGTTATTCACGCAATTGATAAAGTAATATTGCCAAAATTAAACTAAGCCCCCTTTTTTAGCAATTTTCCTGAAAAGCTTTCCTTAAAATTTAAGGAAAGCTTTTTTATTTTTCCACAGGAAATTTCCCCGATTGCCCCCATTCAGACCAGGAGCCATCATATAAAATATTTTTATTTTTTTCTGAAATCAATTCACTTGCCAACAAAATAATGCAGGCCGTAATTCCGGAACCGCAAGTAAAAGCCAAGGGTTTATTTTCAATAGTTAAATTCTTGAAAATTTCTTTTAGTTCCTCTTTTGGTTTCATTTTTCCTTGATGCAATACTTTTTCAAACGGCAGATTTATGGAGTTTGGAATGTGGCCGCCAGACATATTTTCTCTGGGTTCAGGAATCAATCCGCTAAACCTTTCTGCTGAACGCGCGTCGACAACCAGCATTTTTTTTGATTCGATATTTTTTAAAAGGAAAGTGGAATCAACTACCAAATCCGATTGGTATTTAGCCTTAAAATTTCCTGAAACCGTTTTGGTATTTCCTATGGGCTCTGTTGGTAAGTTCGCATTTTTCCAGGCCGACAAGCCGCCATCCAAAACAGCGATTTCATCATGTCCCATCGCCTTAAACATCCACCAGACTCTCGGACTCGTATAAACCCCCAAATTGTCGTAAACAACAATGAAACTTTCTTTGTTAATCCCCAGTTTTTGGCATTCGTCTTCAAAAACCTTTTCATTGGGCATCATATTCGGAATTGGATTTTCCTTGTCCAAAAAAACTTTTTCCATATCAAACTGAAGCGCTCCTTTAATCTGGATATTTGTAAATTCGGGCATTAAATTCGATTTATTTTCCCTGGGGCTGGCGTCTAAAATAACCAAATTTGGGTTTTCACGATTTTCAAAAAGCCAAGCTGTAGAAACTACAGTATTTAAATTTATATCAGTGTTCATATTGAGAAAGCATTAATGCAAACGGTAAATTTCCCTGATATCTTCCAGTATCTTTTCAAAATCAATTTTTAAATCAATTAATTTACCGCTGTGAATGTCCCAAACCCAACCGTGCACCGTAATGCGTTTTTCAAGCAATGCTTTTTGCACATCAGCAGTTTTTAGCACATTTACGCATTGTTCCTGCACATTTAATTCAACCAGCCTGTTGTATTTTTCATCCTCACAAGCAATTAAATTAAGTTCGTTTTTATGCAACCTATAAACATCACGAATATTCCTTAACCACGGATTTAACAATCCCAGGTCTTCCGATTGCATAGCCGCTTTTACACCGCCGCAATAATAATGTCCGCAAATCACCAAATGTTTAACTTTTAGGTGCGAAACCGCATAATTGATAACAGACATCACATTTAAGTCGGTGTTTGGAACCATATTGGCGATATTTCTGTGCACAAAAACATCTCCAGGCCCAACGCCCATAAGCTCTTCCGCAGAAACACGACTGTCGGAACAACCGATATATAGAATTTCTGGTTTTTGGCCCGATGACAAATTTTTAAAATAATTTTCATCAATTTGAAGCTTTTCTTCAATCCATTTTTTATTGTTACTAAAAATTTTTTCGATGTTCATTTGATTGTGTTTTTTTAATAAATTATTCTTTTATTTTTTTGGGGTTAATTGGTTCTCCATCTTCAAAATATTCCCAATTCCCAACCTTTTGGTCATTTTCATAATTGCCTTTACGAACCAATTTTCCGGCTACATTATAGTATTTCGCCGGCCCGTGCAATTTTCCGTTTTGGTATTGCAAATCGTCCAGTAAAATTCCTTCCGAAGAATAACGAAGCACATTGCCGTGCAATAACCCATTTTTATAGTTTGCCGTTTCAGCTATTTTTCCGGGTGCAAAATACGTTGTTGCAATCCCGTTAAGCAAACCTTTTTCATAATTTTCTTCTGAAACAATCGTTTTTCCGTCGGTATTATAATATATCCATTTGCCAATTCTGTTTTTCCCGTTCATGCTTCCTTCGCTTTCCAGCTTTCCGTCGTCATAAAAATAACTGACTTTGGCTTTATCATTGCCTTCAGAAAAAGTTTTAACAATCATTGGATGCGCACTATTTAGTTCACTGTAAAAGTTAAAAACCCCAATCTCTTTACCCGCCTTAAACTGGCCTTCATAACGAATATTATTGTTGTCGTAATATTTTTTCCAAACACCGGTGCGTCTTCCCTGCGCATCAAGCTGGTTTATTATTTCCTGTGAAACTGCAGTTCCTGAAACCAGTAATACCAAAAAAACCAACAAACTTCTTAAGAATAACTTTTTCATCATATTTCGTATTTAATCAACCTGAATGGTATTCACCCAATCGTATAATATTTGGTATTGGTTTTCGGACAAACCCAATTCCTTATGCACCAATACGTAGCTTTTTAAGGGCATTTCCCTTTCGTTCAGCACTTCTTTTAGGTTTTTTATAATATATTGTTTCTGGTCTTTATTATAAGTGGTCCACTCAGAAAAATTTAAATGCTCTTTTCCATCATTTACATGATTCGCCAAAAACCAAGATGCCGGCGCAATTTTATTGTACCACGGATAATTTGTGGAATTTGAATGACAATCTGCACAAGAGGTTTGAATAATTCTATTCACTTCCACAGGTATTTCCATGACCGTGCTCAAGGCATTCATTTCATTTTTTGAGTCATTTTTTTCAATTTTTATGAATTGAATTAAAATGAACAAGGCTAAAATTATTAAAAATACTTTTTTCATACCTTATAGTTTTAAAATTTCCTGCAATTGCGCTTCTGAAATGGTTAATAATTTAGGTTTCATTAATCTTGGCGTTAACTCTTTCCATTTGCTGTTTTGCTTGAAAATATTTTTAAAAATGGTTTTTGCTTCATTTAACTCGCCATTATTTGCCAAAGTTACGGCATACCAATATTTCATTTCCAAATTATCCGGATTTAATTGTTGCGCCTTCATATAATGTTCTTTCGCCAATGTATTGTCGCCCACTTCCACAGCCAAATCGCCTTTATTCATAAAATCATAAGCAGTATGGATGGTCAACAATCTTCTCATTTCCTTCAGCGGATTTTCATGGTCTTCCACACGTAAATCCACCACTTTATCTTCCCAGCTGTTTCCGGTTGTCTTAGCTTTAACGACCAAAATTGCAGCCGATTGTTTGCCTCGAATATCACCGCCTTCATTTTGTGCCGCCTCCATCGCCGCCAACATGCGTTCGGCCAAAGTTCCTGTCGACTTTTTATAAGCCTCAGCCATCGCTGGCCAAACGGTATTTTTATCCATCAAATTTGCCTGAACAGAAAAATTATCGCCAACAATATGTCCGGCAGCTTCAATGCAATTTTTTCCGGTAAATGCTTCCACATTTCCGTGAACATCCAAAATTGCCAATTGTCGCACTTCCCTGCCTTCATCCAATTTTAACAACGTTTCCACCGCCATTTTTGGCGTTAAACCGTTTTCCAGCAAACTTAAACCTCGCGGACCAAAAGACGGATTCACAAACGATTGCGTGGCAACAACGCCAACTCCCGCTTGTCCCCAAGTAACCACGCTGCCTACAGAAAACCAATGCGATTGTACCGCTACGCCCATTTCACCGGTAACCGTATCTCTGGCAACAATGGAATACGTGTGCGCAAAAGGTTGTTTTTTGGAATAAACTTGTTGGGAAAAAACTGGAATACTGGTTAATAGAGCCATAATTACTAATATTAAAGACCTCATAATTTGTGAATTTTAAAAAAATAAAGATAACTATTTTGTTGAATTGTTTCAAAGGCTAATTTATTTTTTCCCTTTTACTTATAAATTGGGCGTTCCCCGCTAGCTGGCGGGTCGCGTTATCCGCTATATCTTTTTTTCCGTTGCACTGCAAAAAAGGATACCGCTGCTACCGCTAACGCTAAATTCATTTTAAATTTTCAAAGAACGGACAAGTCGCGACTTGTCCCTACAATCAAACTTTTTAATCAAACTAATATTTATTTGATTAATTTTACACTTTTCAATTCAATATAAAACTAAAAAATGTCTTTATCCAATTTGAATGCCATATCGCCTATTGACGGCCGATACCGAAACAAAGTTGAACCATTAGCGCTCTTTTTTTCTGAAGAAGCGCTTATCAAATACCGCGTAAAAGTAGAAGTTGAATATTTTATTGCTTTATGTGAAATTCCTTTGCCGCAATTGGCTGATTTAAATAGGTCTCTTTTTGCGAAATTAAGAAATATTTATAGCGATTTTTCTTCTGATGATGCACAAAAAATTAAAGACATTGAAAAAATTACCAACCACGATGTGAAAGCTGTGGAATATTTTATCAAAGAAAAATTTGATGAATTACAGCTTCATAAATATAAGGAGTTTATTCACTTCGGATTGACCTCGCAGGATATCAACAACACCTCAATTCCATTATCTTTAAAAGATGCTTTTGATGCTGTATATTATCCGGAATTGCAATTGATTTTAGACAAACTGAACCAATTGGCAACCGAATGGGCAGAAATTCCCATGTTGGCAAGAACGCACGGGCAACCGGCATCGCCTACCCGATTGGGAAAAGAAATTGCGGTTTTTGTTGAACGTATTGAGCAGCAATTAAAACAGCTGAAAAACATTCCCTACGCCGCAAAATTTGGTGGCGCAACAGGAAATTACAATGCACACAAAGTAGCTTTTCCTGCAACAGACTGGAAAGTTTTCGGAACCCGTTTTGTGGAGCAAGTTTTGGGTTTACACCATTCGTTTCCAACCACGCAAATTGAACATTATGACCATTTGGCGGGTATTTTTGATGCCTTAAAACGTATAAATACCATTCTTATAGATTTTGACAGAGATATTTGGACCTATGTTTCCATGGATTATTTTAAACAAAAAATTAAAGAAGGCGAAGTGGGTTCATCGGCTATGCCGCATAAAGTAAATCCGATTGATTTTGAAAATTCTGAAGGAAACTTAGGAATTGCGAATGCCATTTTTGAACATTTGTCGGCCAAATTGCCTTTATCCAGGCTGCAACGCGATTTAACCGACTCTACCGTACTCAGAAATATTGGCGTTCCTTTTGCCCACACAATTATTGCCTTCAATTCAACGTTAAAGGGATTGAACAAATTAATCATCAACAAAGAAAAATTTGCCGAAGATTTGGAAAATAATTGGGCGGTGGTTGCGGAAGCCATCCAAACAATTTTAAGAAGAGAAGCTTATCCAAATCCGTATGAAGCTTTAAAAGAACTGACAAGAACAAACGAAAAAATTACCCAAAAATCGATGGCCGATTTTATAGATGGTTTACACGTTTCAAACGACATAAAAAAAGAATTAAAATCAATCACCACAAGTAATTACACCGGAATCTAATGAAAAAAATCATATTGTTGCCCCTATTGCTTTTAGCAATATTATCTTGTAAAAATGAATCGCGCAAACCCGAAAATTCTGAATCGGGAACGATTGAAATTGAAGGGTCAAATCCTGACCGTTTTAAATCGGGAACTTTTGAAATTCCAGCCGGTAAAGGTTATGAAAAAACCATCATCATCAGAAAAGATTCTATTCAGATTGAAAAATATGAAGACCGAATTGACACACTTTCAATTTCCTGGAAAAACAATTTTAACTACACGCTTAAAATGTTGCATCCAAAAACCGCCATTGATGAAGATCCCATTCATATAAAAATCACAAGCCTTAAGGACAATTCTTATGAGTTTGAAGCAGTGATCGGACATTCTAATTATGTTCAGAAAGGTGAAATTACAAAAACTTCAAACTAATATTTTATGGAAATATTTTTACACGCTGATGCTTGGGTAGCACTTTTAACGCTTACTTTTTTAGAAATTGTTTTAGGGATTGACAATATTATTTTTATTTCCATCGCGGCGGGAAAACTGCCAAAAGATCAAATAAAAAAGGCCACAAGAATAGGTTTGGTTTTGGCGATGCT
>JAUSOJ010000151.1 GCA_030656195.1 Lutibacter sp. | reverse complement strand
ATTGGTCATTTTCAAATTTCACATCGCTGTTTTCATCACTGGCATCGGACAATCCTTCAACATTGGAAAAACTTCCGGAAACCAAATAACTGAATTTATTCAAAACCCCATTAATTGTAATATTCTGATTAAAGTCGTTCAAATCCAATTTTGAATCTTTTTGCGAATTGTTGGTTCCAGCCGAAATTTCATAATTCATTGAAATTGGTTTGTCTAAAGGTTGTTTCAATTTAATATTGATAACGCCGGTAGCAGCGCCAGATCCATATAAAGTACTGGAGGCACCGTTCATCACTTCAATGGATTCAATCTGGTTTAGCGAAAGCAAACGCAAATCGAACGTGGTATTTACGCCCGATGGATCACTTACCGAAACACCGTCAATAAGCACAATCACGTGACGGTCGCGCCCGCCTCTTATGTAAATACTTTTGTCTTTTCCGGCAGAACTGTTGCTGCCGTTAATGCTGATTCCGGCAATATTGTCCAATATTTCCGCAACAGTTTTCCCTTTTTGATTTTCAATTTCTTCGGGCGTAATTTGGTAAATGATTTTACCGACATGTTCTTTTTTAATGGCAAATTTTGTGGCGGTCACCACAACTTCGTTTAATTGCTCAATGCTGTCATTTTTTTGTTGAGCCGTTAAGGTCGTTATTGCAAAAAATAAGCATAACGCACTTAAATGAAATGAATTTTTTTTCATTTTTATGATTTAATAAATTAATAAATAAATCAGGTAAGTTTTCAAGTACAGAAACAACCATACTCAAACAATTCTCCCGAAAGTTTGAACTATACAGATTTTGGCAGGTCTCCTGGCTTGCGTATTGTTATTTACCTTCCCGTCCTGAACGAACAGTGGCTTAAAGCTAATAACAACCGCCAATTTCTTGGCTAAGCTTACAGTTGCGGGAACAGCTTCGGATTTAAACCGAATTCCCTTTTCACTTGGTTATACAGAAGTATAAATAAGAACCATAATCTGTTGCAAAAGTAATTAATTCAACCCAACTGACCCTATTAAATTTTGAAAATATTACCTTTGTGAAAATTTTTTTTAATGAAGTTGTCCATCTACAAAATTTTCGCATTTAGCCTCTTAATACTGCTGTTTTCCTGTAAAAATGATCAAAAAAATATTGAATCAGATGGAAAAACAAATACCGAAAGCACCATTAAATATGCCAAAGGATTTGACATTCAGCATTTTAAAAATTACACGAAACTTACCGTAAAAGCGCCTTATCAAAATTCAACAGAAGTATTTGAGTTTATACTTACTTCTGATAAATCAAATACCGATATAAATACCATTAAAATTCCAATCAATTCCATAGTGGTCACCAGCACCACGCACATCCCTATGCTCGAATTGTTGCAGGTTGAAAATAAATTGGTTGGCTTTCCTAATACCGATTATGTTTCATCGCCAAAAACAAGAAGTTTAATCGCGCAAGGTTCCATTAAAGAACTCGGACACGAAGAAAGCATCAATACCGAATTGTTGCTCGATTTAAATCCCGATTTGGTGGTTGGTTTCTCGCTGAACAGCAACAACAAAATGTTTTCTGTGATTGAAAAATTGGGAATTCCTGTGCTTTTAAATGGTGACTGGGTTGAAGAAACACCGCTAGGCCGTGCGGAATGGATTAAGTTTTTTGGCGTGTTGTTCGATAAAGAGAAGATGGCGGACAGTATTTTTAATGATCTAGAAAAAAATTATTTGGAAGCTGCAACTATTGCCTCAAAAGCAACTGAAAAACCGACAGTAATTTCGGGCGGACTTTTTAAAGATGTTTGGAATTTGC
>JAUSOJ010000274.1 GCA_030656195.1 Lutibacter sp. | reverse complement strand
AATCTAATATTTTTTCCTTAAAATACTTTTTCTTCAGCCAAAAGGAAACACGCACCAAAAGTATCAATGCGGGCACTTCAACCAAAGGTCCAACAACACCTGCAAATGCTTGCCCGGAGTTCAAACCAAACACCGCAATGGCCACCGCAATGGCCAATTCAAAATTGTTTCCTGCCGCCGTAAATGCCACCGCTGCCGTTTTATCGTAGGTGGAACCCATCGCTCTGGTAACAAAAAATCCAATAAGAAACATGATAACAAAGTATATTAATAACGGCACGGCAATAATCAATACATCCATAGGTATTTCAACAATTAATTCGCCTTTTAAGGAAAACATCACCACAATGGTAAAAAGCAAAGCAATTAAGGTAAGTGGCGAAATGGTTGGAATGAATTTATTGTTGTACCAATCTTCTCCTTTTAATTTCACCAAAATTAACCGACTTAAAATTCCCATAACAAACGGAAGTCCCAAATAAATGGCCACACTTTCGGCAATGGTTGAGATAGAAATATCAACAATGGCGCCTTCAAAACCAAAATATGGAGGAAGCACGGTGATAAAAAGCCATGCATAAAAACTATAGGCAAACACTTGGAAAATGCTGTTTAAAGCAACCAAACCAGCACCGTATTCACTGCTGCCTTCTGCCAAATCGTTCCAAACCAACACCATCGCAATACAACGTGCCAACCCAATTAATATTAAACCCACCATATATTCCGGGTAATCCTGCAAAAAAGTAATGGCCAAGATGAACATTAAAACAGGACCGATAATCCAGTTTAATACCAACGAAATGGTAAGTATTTTTACGTTTGTAAATACTTTTGGCAGCAAGGCGTAATTCACTTTTGCCAAAGGCGGATACATCATCACAATCAAGCCAATCGCAATTGGTATATTGGTGGTTCCGCTGCTGAATGAATCGATTAATGTTGGAAATGATGGCACAAAATAACCTATTGCCACGCCAATGGCCATCGCAATAAATATCCATAAGGTTAAATAACTGTCTAGAAAGCTTAGTTTTTTCATTTTTTAATGTTGAATTGTTTAACTGTGTATTTGTTTAATCGTTGAGTTCTGAAATCATATAATCAAATTATTTCATCGCTATTCATCAATTGGTTAATTGACTTACTTTTGAAAAAACAAACAGCATTTCAGTGGCAATTTGGTTGCTTCTTTCTTTGTATTTTTCAGCCTGTTGGGATGTGTTGTCAAAAGCTTTTGGATCGTCATATTTTACAGGAATTCGCTTTTCTGCTCCCGGAATAAAGGGACAGCCGGCATCAGCTTGGGAACAAGTCATGATTGCTGCAAATTCACTTTGCGGATTAAAAGCATCATCATAAGTTTTAGAAAAACCAATAACTGGATGTGAATTTTCAGCAAATTTAATGGCATATACCGGATTTTTTCCTTCTGATAATGTTAAGATTCTAAAACCCGCGTTTTCCAATGTTTTTGCAGCCATCGGGAATAGCGCCGTGGCTTCTGTGCCTCCCGAATAGCAATGAACATTTTTTATGTTGAAAAAATGTGCAGCAGCCTGTGCCCAAACTTGCGATAAATGGCTTCTTCGCGAATTGTGCGTGCAAATAAAATTGAGGTTTGCATAGTTATTTTCTGAAACCTTGAGTTGGATGTAATCAATTAAAGGCTGCAAAACGCTTTTTCGTTCTTCAGAAACAGCATTTAAATCGAGCGTTTGAATGGTTTCGGCTATTTTTTGAAATACGGTGTTTTTAGTTAGAGTCATTTTTAGTTAATTTTAAAATTCATAAATTATTTAGCAGCAACTTGATTTAGCGTTTGAACCACAGCAGTCACTTTGGGTTTTATGAGTTTCGTTTGCTTCTTTCCTAAGTTTTATGCCTGGTTTTTGCGCAAATACGGTAATGCTAAAAATTCCGTTGGCGCCATTTTTAAAGTTTTCTTTTTCTGAATCCGATAAATAGTTGTCTAAAATGGTATCAGGAATAACAATTGGCTTTTCTTTTTGGATGATCATATTTTCGAAACCGCTTGCTTTAATATGGTTTAAATACACTTCTTTTTGGATGGCTCCTGCCACACAACCAGCATACATTTCTGCATCTTGTTTCAGTTTTTCGGGCAATTCACCCACCAAAACAATGTCGGAAATGCTAAAATGGCCGCCAGGCTTTAAAACACGATAAATGTCGGCAATCACTTTTGCTTTATCAGGCACCAAATTAAGGACACAATTGCTCACAATTACATCGGCAATATGGTCTGAAACTGGCATATTTTCAATATCTCCTTGTCGAAATTCAACATTGTTATAGCCTAATTTTTCGGCATTTGTTCGCGCTTTATTGATCATCGCTTCCGTAAAATCGATTCCGATGACTTTTCCGGTTTCTCCCGTTTCGTGTCGTGCCACAAAACAATCGTTTCCGGCACCCGATCCCAAATCAATTACGGTATCTCCTTGCTGGATTTTGGCAAATAACGTTGGAAGTCCGCAACCCAAGCTTAAATCGGCTTCGGCATTGTAACCTTCTATTTGTGAATAATCTTCGTTCATTAAACTGTAAGCTTCGGGTGTGCCGCAACCGCCGCTGCCGCAGCATGAAGCGCCGTCTTCATTTTGTAAAGCTATTTCGCTGTATTTTTCCTGCACGATTTTCTTTAATTCTTCGGAAGTTGTTATCATTTTAAATTTTTAAAAAATTAATATTATTTACAATCATTGCAACAATTAGGGGCTTGAAAGCTTTCAAATAATTTACTGAACAACCCTTTAATTTCATCCCAACGTTCAGGATTGATGCAGTAACTTACCGAAACACCTTCAACAGTGCCTTGAATAATTCCGCTGGATTTTAACTCCATCAAATGTTGGCTTATAGTTGCCTGTGCCAAACCCAATTCCTCGACCAAATGTCCGTTAAAACAGGTGTCGGACTTGAGTAAATATTCAATAATTGCCACACGGGCAGGATGTGCAAAAACTTTCGCCACTGCTGCCAGTTGGTTTTGCGTTTCACTAAATAGTTCGGTTTTTGTTACGCCCATATTAAATTTGTTTTAAGATTTGTTTTTTGATGTAAAAATTAAGAAATGTCGCTAACAGCATATTTCTTGGGAAAAAAGAAATATTCATATAAAACTTATATCATCACATTGCAATATTACGATATATTTAAAATTGCGCAAAACAATTCATCATTAATTTTCGATATTTTGCATCGACTAAGCCATTTTAATCAACTAAATAAAGTAGATACAATTTTTTAATTCAAATTATTCCTACGCTATAATCTTTTGAGAATTTATCACAATAAAATATTAAATAAATAACCTGAAATGATGATAAATACCGTTATTACTGAAAAGAAAATGGCAATTAACTTCCAAGTCATTACTTTTTTCAGCAGCGTGGCTTCCGGAATTGAAAGTCCCACCGTTGCCATCATAAAGGCAATGGCGGTTCCGATGGGAACGCCTTTTGCCACAAAAACTTGAATCACCGGCACAATACCTGCAGCATTTGCATACATAGGAACGGCTACTATAACCGCCAAAGGAACTGTCCACCAAGCGCCGCTGCCCAAATATTTTGCGAAGAAATTTTCGGGAACATAACCGTGCATCGCTGCACCAATGGCAATCCCGATAATTACATAAATCAACACACCTTTTACAATATCCCAGGCGCTTCTGGTGATTTCCGGAAGCCGTTGTTTAAAGGTTCTTTTTTCTTCTTCATATGCATCAGAGGAAGCCTGCGATTTTGCCATAATTTGCTTCACCCAATCAGACAAAAGTGGTTCTAAATTAAATTTTCCTAGAATCCAGCCACCTAAAGTTCCCAATAAAATACCAGAGCCGGCATAAATCAACGTGGCTTTTAGTCCGAACATTCCCAAAAACATTGCGATGGCAACTTCATTTACCAATGGAGAAGTGATTAAAAACGAAAAAGTTACTC
>JAUSOJ010000258.1 GCA_030656195.1 Lutibacter sp. | reverse complement strand
GCTACGCTAAAACCAAAATGAATATCATCAAAAAAATATTGACTCAAAAAAACGGGAATCAGCATGGCCACTGCCATTACAATTCCTTTCAGAAAATCTAAACTTTTAAAAAACCTGTTTATTGATTCTAGCATAAAATTGAATTCAAAGGCAAATTTACATCGTATTTTTTCACTTCATTTACTTTTTGTTTTTATATTGGCATATTTAACAATTATTTTGAGATTGCTTAACAACAAGAAATGTTTATCCACAAACATCCATACAAACCGTTTATTCCTGAAGGTGCAACAAAACTCATTGTGGGAACTTTGCCTCCGCCCCGATTTTCAATGGGAAATTTAAAAAAAGGCGATGTTGATTTTTGCTATGGCAGCATTGACGGACAATTATGGAAAATTTTAGATGAAATATTTACGCTGAATCTACATTTTGAAACGACTGAATTGGCCATTCAACAGCGGAAAAAATTCTTGTCAGAAAACAATTTGGGCATTTGTGACATTGTTGAATCTTGCGAACGCCTAAAAATGGACGCTTCCGATTTGGGAATGACAACTATTATTTTAAGAGATTTGTTGTTTTATATCAAACAAAACCCGAAAGTTCATACGCTTTTGTTAACTGGCGGAAGCAGTAAAAACGGACCGGAATATCATTTAAGAAGACAATTAAAAGAAAAAAATATAGCGCTCAAATTAATTTCTGGGGAAACTCCAAGAATTCATGAATTTGAACTCCAAGAGCATAAAACAAACAGAAAAATAAAAGTCATTTCTTTAACGGCGCCATCGGGAAGCGCAAATCGAGCGGTTGGAAGCAATCCTGATTACCAACGCCTAAAAAAACAAAACCCCAAAATCAATACGTTTGATTTTAGGGTGTTGCAATACAAAAAGTTTTTTTAATTATTTATGCGATCCGTCGCAAAATGGTGCGTTTTTGGTTTGTTTACAAGCACAAAAGTATTTTGTTTCAGTTTTTTCGGCTGTGAAAACAATCGGGCTCATTCCTGATCCTTTGTGCAATCCGTTGCAAAATGGCTGACTTTCAGACAAGCCGCAAGTACACCAGGCATATTTTTTTCCTTCTTCCAATTCAATTGCCATAGGATTGTCTCCGGCTCTTTTAGGTAATTCCATTTTTTGATTTTTTAGATTTTGTTAAAGATATCAATCTCTGATGCCATTTACAAATTTATTGATGTTGGCTGTGCCATTTTCATCCAAATATTTTACAAATGCCGATCCAATAATGGCACCTTTTGCATATTTAGTGGCTTGTTTAAAGGTTTCGGCATTGGAAATTCCAAATCCAATAATCTGGGGCGATTTCAAATTCAAATCGGCAATGCGTTTAAAATAATCATCTTGTGATTTTCCAAAAGCATTTTGCGAACCGGTAACGCTTGCCGAGCTCACCATATAAATAAATCCTTCAGAAATTTGGTCGATAAACAGAATGCGCTCCAAAGAAGTTTGTGGCGTAATCAGAAACACATTGATCAGTCCGTATTTTTCAAAAATGGTTTTATAATGATCGTTGTAAACATCAACCGGCAAATCGGGAATTATCAATCCGTCGATGCCAATTTCAGCACATTTTTTACAAAAATTTTCAATCCCATACTGCATCATCGGATTAAAATAACCCATAATAATTAATGGAATTGACACTGTTTTACGAATATCTTTCAATTGATTGAACAACACTTCGGAAGTCATTCCGTTGTCCAAAGCTTGCGTTGAACTCGCCTGAATGGTTGGTCCGTCGGCCAATGGATCGCTAAAAGGCAAACCGATTTCAATAAAATCGACGCCGCTTTTTTCCAAATTTTCAATAATGGAAACCGTGTCATTTATTTTTGGGAAACCTGCCGTAAAATAAATGGACAATAGTTTTTTATTTTCCTGTAATTTTTGATTTATTCTGTTCATTTTTAGTGTTTTTTAGACAATTCATTAAGCATTCAACTTTGTGCGTCTTATTGTTTTTCTTTGTGCATCTTTGTGAAATAACTGTTACACAAAGTTGCACAAAGAGTCACGGAGTTTCACAAAGAAGAACTTCAAATCGTGGATGGTTTGAGTTTCAATTACAACTTAAAATATTTAACATACGTGTCCAAATCCTTATCGCCTCTTCCCGATAAATTCAATACCACCACATCGCTTTCCTCAAACTTTTTCATGTTAAAAACCGCCAATGCGTGCGCACTTTCAATGGCCGGAATAATGCCTTCCAGCTCGCACAATTCCAAACCGGCTTTCATCGCTTCAGCATCGGTAATCGAGATAAATTCTGCACGTTTTGACCTGTACAAATGCGCATGCAAAGGTCCGATTCCCGGATAATCCAATCCTGCGGAAATAGAATAAGGCTCCGTTATTTGTCCGTCCTCACTTTGCATCAACAACGTTTTGCTTCCGTGAATCACGCCTTCTTTTCCCAAAATGCTGGTTGCGGCACTTTCACCGGAATGTATCCCCAAACCAGCAGCTTCAACGGCAATTAAATTTACCTTTTCTTCATCCAAATAATGATAAAAAGCGCCTGCGGCATTGCTTCCTCCGCCCACACAGGCAATCACATAATCGGGATTTTCGGTTTGCTCCTTTTCTAACAATTGCTTTTTAATTTCTTCTGAAATCACCGATTGAAAACGCGCAACCATATCGGGATACGGATGCGGCCCAACTACCGAACCAATAATGTAATGCGTGTTTACCGGATTGTTGATCCAATCGCGAATTGCTTCATTTGTGGCATCTTTTAAGGTTCTGCTACCCGATAAGGCTGGCACTACTTTGGCGCCCAACATTTTCATCCGAGCCACATTTGGCGCCTGGCGCGCAATGTCAATTTCGCCCATATACACCACACATTCAATACCCATCAAAGCGCAAACTGTGGCGGTTGCAACGCCGTGTTGCCCTGCGCCTGTTTCGGCAATTACCCTGGTTTTGCCCAGCTTTTTCGCCACCAATATTTGTCCGATGGTGTTGTTTATTTTATGTGCGCCGGTATGGCACAAATCTTCTCGTTTCAAGTAAATTTTCGTTTGATACTTTTCCGACAATCGTTTTGCGAAATAAAGCGGCGTTGGACGACCGACATATTCTTTCAACAGTTCCTGAAATTCTTTTTGGAAAGAAGGCTCTTGCATTATTTTCAAATAATTATCTTCCAATTCTTTCACATTCGGATACAGCATTTCCGGGATAAAAGCCCCGCCAAATTCCCCGTAATAACCTTTCTTATCCACAAAATAACTCATAATAGTCTGTTTTTAAATTCTTTGATTTCTTTAATGTTTTTCAATCCTGGTTCTATTTCAAAACCGCTGTTGATGTCGATTCCCAAAAAAGCAGGATGTTTCATTTTCTTAATTTCTTCCGCGTCATTTTTAGTGATGCCGCCGCTCAATAAAAAAGGTGTTTTTCCTTTATAATTTTGAAGCAAATCCCAATTGAATTTGATCCCGTTTCCTCCGTAATTTTTTCCTTTTGTGTCGAATAAAAAAAGAGCAACGTGTTTTTCAAAAGGTTTTATGGCTGAAAAATCAAAGTTTTCATCAACTGAAAAAGCTTTGATGATTTTTATGTTTTGCAAAGCCACCTTTTCGCAATAATCAGGTGTTTCATCACCGTGCAATAGCACAAAATCAAATTTATATTTTTTAACAATTTCAATAATCTCATCGATTGTTTCATTCACAAAAACGCCCACTTTTTTTACTGAAGAAGGAATTTCAATCTGCGGAAAATCGGTAACAAAGCGTTTAGATTTGTTGTAAAATATAAATCCGATATAATCCGGTTTCAAAGTCATTAACCCTGAAATATTTTCTTTGTCCCGCATGCCGCAAACTTTGATCTGCATATTATCTGATTTGAGAAATAAATTCCAGACAAGCCAATCCCGGATTCTCCGTTTTCATAAAAGTTTCGCCAATTAAAAATCCCTGAAATCCGTATTCTTTAAGTCCGGTAATGATTCTTGGATCGCTGATGCCACTTTCCGAAACTTTGATGCAATTCTCAGGAATGTTTTTGATCAATGCAATGGAATGTTCCAAATCGACTTCAAAAGTTTTAAGATTCCGGTTGTTGATCCCTATGATTTTATGGTTCAAGTCAATTTTATCCAATTCTTCCTGGTTGTGCACTTCGTACAATACTTCCATGCCCAAATCTTCGGCCAACTTGCCGTAATTCTTCAATTCGTCTTTGGTTAAACAGGCGGCAATCAGCAAAATGGCGTCGGCGCCAATCGCTTTTGCTTCCACAATTTGAAATCCGTCCACAATAAAATCCTTTCTTAAAATTGGAATGGTTTCGTTTACGGCGCGTGCCTGAATTAAATCGACAATGTTACCTCCAAAAAATTCCATTTCGGTTAAAATGGATTGTGCGGCAACATTGGCATCCAAATAACCTTGCGTCACTTCACCAATGGAAACTTTATCGTTGATAATTCCTTTTGAAGGCGATTTTCGTTTAAACTCGGCAATAATTCCGGTTGAATCTTTAGCGGTCAACGCTTTTCTTAACGAGATTGGGGTTCTGTTAAAATTCGGACTTTTCACCAATTTTTCCAAAGAAACTTCTCGCATTAACTTGGCGACTTCCAGCTTTTTATGGGCTATTATTTTATCTAAAATGTTCATAATATTATTGATTTACCAATTTTCGCAAACTTTCTTTTGCCTTTAAGCCAAATAAAGAATCTTTGGCTTCATCAAATGCGGTTTCAAACGATTTGTTGTTGTCTATTATTTTTAAGGCGAAAGCTGCATTTGCCAAAACCGCATTGTTTTGGGCATCGGTTCCATCGCCATTTAAAATGGAACTGAAA
>JAUSOJ010000250.1 GCA_030656195.1 Lutibacter sp. | reverse complement strand
TCTACTATCATTTTATCGTGTTTTTGGTTGGCGCTGTTTTTTTAATATTGCTTAACAAATTTTTAAAAGTTGGCGAAAATGTTGTTGAAAATTGGTTTGTTTGGGCCATTGTTTTATGGTTCTTCTTTTTTGTGTTGCATTTTATAAATGTATTTGTCACCCATCGTTTTATGGGAAAAGACTGGGAACGCATACAAACCGAAAAATTGGTGTTGGAACAAGAAGTGAAAATAGCCAAACTGAAAAAAGAAATGGAAGATGACTATGCATTAAGGGCCGAAAAAGCACAAGAACTTTATAATTTTGAAAAAGAAAAAAGAAAGAGTGATTTAGACAACGCAACTGAAGAATGGTAACAATAATAGCTGCAATAGCAGCAAATAATGCCTTAGGAAAAGACAATCAATTGATTTGGCATTTACCTGTCGATTTAAAACGATTCAAAAAAACGACCTTAAACCATGCGGTTATTATGGGTCGAAAAACGTATGAATCGTTAGGGAAACCGCTTCCAAACAGAGCCAATATCCTTATTACGCGTGATAAAAATTACAAAGCTGAAGGCTGTTTGGTGGTAAATTCTGTAAAAGAAGCGCTTAAAGCTGCTGCTGAAGTTGATGAAAATCCGTTTATTTTAGGCGGCGCAGAAATTTACAAACAAGCAATGCCGTTTACGGACAAGCTTGACATTACTTTTGTTCACCATCAATTTGAGGCTGATGTTTTTTTTCCTGAAATTGATAAAACCATTTGGAAAGAAACTTCTCGGGAAAATTTTAAAGCAGACGAAAAAAACAAATACGATTACAGTTTTGTGACCTTCGAGCGAATTTAAAGAACGGTCCTATTTAATTTCCAGTAGAAAAGGCATTCTTGCTTGTATTCCTTTTATTTCCGAAAATTGTTTAATGGTTTGGTATGTTTTATAATTGTCCAATCCCAATGCTTCAATCAAGGCTTTTTCCTTCGTTTTCATAAAAGGAATGCCGCTCAATTTATCGCTTAAATCTATTTTGTAGTCTGGGTAATTCCGCACTTTATAATCAACAATTGCAGCCAATTCTGCAGCATACTTTACGGCGTCATCCAAATTCCCCAACTCATCAACCAAGCCGTTTTTCATAGCGTCAACGCCCGACCAAACACGGCCTTGTGCAATGTTGTCCACTGCCTCAATACTCATATTTCTTCCTGCGGAAACTCGCGCCACAAATGCAGTGTATATGTCTTCAACACCTTCAGTGGTTACGGCTCTAAACTCATCGGCAAGAGGTTCAAAAAGACTGTAATTTGGGCTTTTATTGGTACTTACCTGCTCGGCATTAATACCAATGTCACCCGCTAATTTGCTCATATTTGGCAAAGCGCCAAAAACACCGATTGATCCCGAAATAGTAGTTGGTTCCGCAAAAATTCTATCGGCATTACAAGCGATGTAATAACCGCCTGAGGCTGCCAAATCTCCCATAGAAACCACCAAAGGAAGTTCCTTTTTGGTCAATTCCAATTCTCTCCAAATTAATTCTGAAGCCAAGGCGCTTCCGCCCGGTGAATTGATTCGCAATACAATGGCTTTTACATTTTTGTCTTTTCTGGCTTTGCGTAGGGCTTCAATAATTAATTCCTGTCCAATTAAATCTTCATTTCCTTTCCCATAAATAATTTCACCTTGTGCATAAATTACGGCAATTTTATTGGCAGAAGTTGAAGTTACCCTTCCTTTTCCTGTCGAAATATAATCAGAAAGCGTAATTTTAGACAATTCATCATCAGCCAAAATACCTGAAGCCATTTTTAATTTGGATTCATATTCATCCAAATAAACAGCGTCGTCAACAATGTTGTTTTCAATGGCCAATGTTGCGTTTCGCGCCCATAAATTATCGGCTATGGTGTTAAGTTCCTCAATTGATTTATTTCTGCTTTTAGAAATATCCGCTAACAATTCACCCCAAATAGATTGTAAAAACGTGGTGATTTGTTCCCTGTTTTCATCACTCATTTTATTGTATAAAAATGGCTCAACAGCGCTTTTATATTTTCCGTGTCGGATCACTTCCAGTTTCACGCCTGATTTCTCCTGCAAATCTTTAAAAAATAACACTTCTGATGACAAGCCTTTAAAATCGATTCCGCCTAATGGATTCATAAAAATTGAATCGGCCACAGAACTAAGATAATATGATTTTTGGTTGTAAACATCGGCATAAGCCATAATGAATTTGCCCGATTCCTTAAATTCTTCTAATTTATTTCTGATGGCCTGGGTTTGTGCAACACCTGCATTTACATCAACAGTATTGATACTTATTCCTACAATGTTTTTGTCGTTCTTCGCATTTTCAATAGCATTGATAATTTCATTCAAGCCCATTTTTTCATCGGTAAAGGCAAAAAATTCATCAAGCAAATTTGTTCCTTTTGGTGCATAATCTTTCACCAAAGCATCTAATTTAATTTCCAAAACGGTATTGCCTTTCACCATCACTTTCTCAGTTTCTCCAAATGCCATTGCAATCACAATAAACATCATGAACAAAATACCTAATGCAATTAGGGTCCCTAAAATTGATGCTAATAAATTTCCTAAAAACTTCATGTTAACCTTGAATTTAAAATCTGAAAAAAAGTTTGTAAATGTTTATAAATTGACGTGCAAAGATAGGTTTTTATCTGATACTTTTCTTTTCTTTGCATTCACTTTATGCAAATTTTAAGACCTACATATTTATCTTTGGGAAGCAACCAAGGAAACAAGCTTGAGAATCTACAACAGGCTACGGATTTAATTGCAGAAAAAATAGGTGCGGTTGTGAGGATTTCCTCAGTATACAAAACGGAATCCTGGGGTTTTAAAAGCGACGATTTTTTAAATTGCTGCATTCAAATTTCCACAAGTTTAAATCCCGAAAATCTGCTAAAATCCATTCAAGAAATTGAACTTTTATTGGGCAGAAAAAGAACTTTTGAAACCAGTTATAAAGCACGAATTATTGATATTGATATATTGCTTTTTGATACGGAGATTATCCTTTCAAAAGAATTGATGGTGCCGCATAAAGAGATGCTGAACAGAAAATTTGTAATGGTTCCTTTGGCTGAAATTGCACCCAACTTAATACATCCCATCACAAAACAGCGCATACAAACTTGTTTGGAAAACTGCACCGACAACAGTTATATTGAAAAAACTTCTTTTACGCTTGAATGCCCGGTTTCACTTGCCGAAAAATTTAATTATATCGCTATTGAAGGAAATATTGGCTCCGGTAAAACAACGCTTGCCACTATGATTGCCGAGGATTTTAATGCGAAAATCATATTGGAACGTTTTGCTGACAATCCGTTTTTGCCGAAGTTTTACGAAGACAACGACCGTTATGCTTTTCCGTTGGAAATGAGTTTTTTAGCCGACAGATATTCTCAGCTTTCAGATGATTTGGCGCAATTTGATTTGTTTAAAAACTTTATTGTTTCGGATTATTACATTTTTAAGTCGCTTATTTTTGCACAAGTCACTTTGCAGAAAGATGAATTTTATTTGTACAGAAAGATGTTCGACATTATGTACAAAGAAATTTCAAAACCCGATTTGTACATTTATCTGTATCAGGACACGCCTCAATTAATCAAAAACATTAAAAAAAGAGGCCGGGATTATGAACAAAATATTGCACCTGAATATTTAGATAAAATTCACCAAGGCTATTCGAGTTTTATTAAAACCGAAGAAAATTTAAATACCCTCATTATTGATGTTTCCCAAAAAGATTTTTTAAACAATCCGGAGGAATACAAAGAAATTATAGACCTTATAAAAAGGCAATAAGCAATTTGTTGGTTTTTGGTTTCAAGTTTCAAGTTTATAAAAACGAAATGACGCTATAAATAAAAGATTCAGCCTTTCAACTTATACCTATTTTTTCAACTCCAGCTTTTCGGCAAAATAATCACAAAAATCGAGCATGGTGGCGCTCATTTTTTCGTCATTTGTTGCACGTAAAAAGGAAGTTGCCATAGAAACCAATGTTTCATGAAAAAACTGTTTCATTTCATCAATAGGCATATCTTTTGTCCATAAATCCATGCGGAGTGTTTCCTTTTTTTCAGGATTCCAAACGGAAATCATCAATGCTTTTGATTTCGCATCCTTAATTTCGCCGTCATCGGCGGTCCAGTTTATCGTTTCAGGCACTTTATTTTCGTCTAATCCAACGATAAATTCAATTTTTGATGTTTGTACTACTGCCATTATTTTTTAGGTTTATATTTCGATTTATTAAATATTTCTTCGGCATTGGTTTGCAAAAGTTGCTGCAAAGTTACCTCATTATTGTTCATATAGGATTGTACAATTTGCCAGCCCAGCCAAACGCCTATTCTTCCTGGGGATTCCTTATCAATATCGATATAGAATTTCGAAAATGGAGCTTCCGCCATAAAGCGATCAACCAATTTTGAATCGGTGCTGTAAAGTACCTTATTTTCTATAAAATATTTCCAAATTTGAGCTTCGTTGGCCGTTGCCCATTCATATTCGGCATCGCTATATCCTATTTTTTTTGCGTCAGAAACAGCAGGCAAATAGCTGTCAATCATGTACATTCTTTTTCCGGCGCCAACAACCAAATCTAAAAACTGTCGGCCTTTATCAGTTGTAAAATAACGATCGCTTATGGCGCTGGCCATATCAACAACCAATTGGGACTTTTCAAAATTTTGGGATAAATAAACAGGAAAATCATGATACACTTCGCTGTCTTTCCCCAAATACATATCCAATGAAACAAAAAGCAAACTGTCTGCATAAACAATTTTGTTTTGGTAATCCAAATTAGTGATTAGCGTAATTATTTTAGGAGTTTCAAAATTGGAATGATAATGTTTTACGTGTTTAAACAGTTCAATAATTTGTGTTTTTTCATTTTCAAAATCCCCAAAAACTTCTTGTGATTTTTGGTACAATTCCCTTTCTTCTTTATCTTTTATTTTATTGAGCCAAATACTGTCGTTTTGTTCGGGAAACAAATAAGGAAATTCATTTTTGATTATCGGGAGCGTTGTTTCATCGGCTTCGTAGAATTTTTTCTCAAACCTGTTTACTGAAAGGGTTATGTCAACAGCCGATACATCAACCTCATTTGCCTTTTCTGTTTTGCAGGAAACCATTAAGAATAAAACAATCGCAGTAATTAAAAGTCTGTTCATTAATTTCTATATTTACAATTCTTTATTTAAAAAGTCAAAATTACTAAATTAAATTAAGTTATGAATACCGAAAAAGTTGTAGAATATATAGTGAGTTGGTTAAAAGACTATGCCGAAAAATCAAAAGTAAATGGTTTTGTTATTGGAATCTCTGGAGGTATCGATTCTGCAGTGACTTCAACATTGTGTGCCAAAACGGGGTTTCCTTTATTATGCCTTGAAATGCCAATACATCAAGCTGAAAATCAAATAACCCGAGCGCATAACCATATTGAATGGTTACAAAAAAACTTTAAAAAAATATCCGTACAACAAGTAAACTTAACTCCGGTATTTGACAGCCTGATTGCTGTTTTTCCTAAGGCTGAAAACGAAGAACAGCTTTTAATGTCTTTGGCAAATACCCGTGCAAGGCTTAGAATGACCACTTTATACTATTTTGCAGGATTAAAAGGTTATTTGGTTGCCGGAACCGGGAATAAAGTGGAAGATTTTGGCATAGGTTTTTTTACGAAATATGGCGACGGCGGGGTAGATATAAGTCCGATCGCCGATTTAATGAAATCTGAAGTTTATGAAATTGCAAAATATTTAGGCATTAATGAAGATGTTATAATAGCAGCTCCAACAGATGGTTTATGGGGTGATGACAAAACTGATGAAGATCAAATTGGCGCAAGTTATGACGAATTGGAATGGGCGATGAAACAAGTTGAGCTTGGCAAAAAAATTACCGATTTTGAAGGAAGAAAAAAAGAAGTCTTTTCCATTTATACAAAAAGAAACCGCGCAAATATGCACAAAATGTTGCCAATACCTATTTGTGAAATACCCGAAGAATTAAAATAAAAAATTAGCCCATTAATAAATGGGCCAATTAAAGTATTTGAAATTTTATGGTTATTAGATTTATCTCAATGATAACGAAAATCGAAAATTTTACTTTACAATTTAAAAGTTATCACAGGTAATTTTGCGTGATTTGCCAAATCTTCGCCGATGCTTCCATTAAATAAATGAGCTAAACCTCTTCTGCCACTGGTGTTTAACAATATGGCATCCGCATCTATCACTTTAGAGAAATTTAAAATACCGGCTTCCACAGAAATATCATTGTATATATTTAAGGTATAATCACCCAAATCAAAATCATTGATAAAATTTCTTATGGCATCACTTGATTCTTTGGTGGTTTCAAAATTATGGATCGTATTTATTTTAAGCAAATGCAGCCGCGCATTAAAAAGCGACGAAAAATCCAATATTTTTTGGAAAGCATTTCTATGATCAATTTTAAAATTAGAAGCAAAAACGATATTATCTATTTTAAATTTCTCAATATCTCTTTTGATAACAAGTACGGGAACATCAGAATTTCTGACCACTTTTTCGGTATTGGAGCCCACCAACATTTCTTCAAGTCCGGAAGTTCCTTTTGAACCCATTACAATTAAATCGGCATTTTGCTTTTTGCTTTCGTCAATAATGCCATCATAAGCTTTGTGAAACTGAACGGAATCCTGCACATCAAGACCCTCCAAAAAAGGCAATTTTTTAAATTCCTCAAACTTTTCGTGAGCTCTCTTCAAAAACAGCAAGGCCGAAGGCGTATTGCTAGAAGAACCGTAGCCTGCAGGATCAATAATTCCTGTGGGAAGTTCAAGCATGTGCAACAAGAATATTTTTGCATTTGTATGTCTGGCAATATCAGACGCTACTTTTGCCGCATACTTTGCTTGTTCAGAAAAATCAATAGGGACCAGAATACTTTTCATAAAAAATTGTTGTATAGTTTATTATCCTAAGGCTAAGTTAATAATTTTAAATTAAAAATAAACATGAATTTTTATCATTTCAAAAAATCTTAGTATATTTGCACGGAATTAGAACAGATAAAGGACTAGGAGGGGACATAAGTCCCCTCTTTTTATAGTATGATACAAAAAGAAAAAGTCATAAATTTGGTAAAAGAAGCTATCGAAGAAAACCCAGAGTTGTTTTTGATAGACTTGAAATTTTTGGCAGATAACAAAATTTCTGTTGAAGTTGATGGCGATCACGGCGTAACTTTAAAGGAATGTATTAGAATAAGTCGAGGAATTGAGCATAATTTAGACCGAGAAATAGAAGATTTTTCTCTTGAAGTTGCTTCACCCGACATTGCAAATCCTTTAAAAGTTAACCGGCAGTATAAAAAAAATATCAATAGGGTTTTAACCTTAAAGTTAAAAGACAACACCACTATTGAAGGTGTGCTTAAAAATGTTACCGACAGTGAGATTGAGTTAGAGTATAAAACCCGTGAACCAAAGCCTTTAGGAAAAGGTAAAGTAACGGTCACTAAAAATTCAACCATCCCTTTCAGCAATATTTTAGAGGCAAAAGTGAAAATAATATTTTAATTAAGAGAGTGCATGGAAAATTTAGCATTAATTGAGTCGTTTTCAGATTTCAAAGGAGATAAAAATATTGACAGGGTAACGCTTATGGCAATACTTGAAGAAGTTTTTAGAGCTGCTTTAAAAAGAAAATTCGGATCTGATGATAATTTTGATATTATTATAAATCCGGATAAAGGCGATTTAGAAATTTGGAGAAATCGCGTTGTGGTTGCTGATGGAATGTCGGAAGATGACAATGAAGAAATTGAACTTTCAGAAGCCAGAAAAATTGAACCGGATTTTGAAATCGGCGAAGACGTATCGGAAGAAGTAAAGTTAATCGATTTAGGAAGACGCGCTATTTTAGCCTTACGCCAAAACCTGATTTCAAAAATACATGAACACGACAGCACAAATACTTTCAAACAGTTTAAAGCGTTAGAAGGCGATATTTACACTGCTGAGGTTCACCATATTCGTCACAATGCAATCATTTTGTTGGATGACGACGGCAATGAAATCATCTTGCCAAAAAATGAACAAATTCGTTCAGATTACTTCAGAAAAGGAGATAACGTTCGCGGAATCATTAAATCCGTAGAATTGCGCGGCAACAAACCCGTAATTATTTTATCGAGAACTGCCCCTGAATTTTTGGTGAAATTATTTGAACAAGAAATCCCAGAGGTTTTTGACGGATTGATCACCATTGAAGGCGTAGCAAGAATTCCTGGCGAAAAAGCAAAAGTGGCGGTAGATTCATACGATGACAGAATTGACCCGGTTGGTGCTTGTGTTGGAATGAAAGGATCTCGTATTCACGGGATTGTTCGTGAATTGGGGAATGAAAATATTGATGTGATCAATTACACAAAAAACACACAACTTTACATTGCAAGAGCTTTAAGCCCTGCAAAAGTTGTTTCCATGAAAATTCATGAAGAAGAAGGCCGTGAAGATGGCAAAAAAGGCAGGGTTGATGTATACTTATTGCCTGAAGAAGTTTCAAAAGCAATTGGAAAAAACGGCGTAAACATTCGATTGGCTTCGCAATTAACCGGCTATGAGCTTGATGTGCAGCGTGAAGGCGTTGAAGCAGAAGATGATGTGGAATTGACTGAATTTTCTGATGAAATAGAAGCTTGGGTGATTCAGGAATTTAAAAATATTGGTTTAGACACCGCAAGAAGCGTCTTGGAAAAAGACATCAATGAACTTGTGAGCAGAACCGATTTAGAAGAAGAAACCATTTTAGAGGTTCAAAAAATATTAAGAGAAGAATTTAAAGATTAATCTTTAATTATTCAACACAAATTGGCAAAAATAAACATTGTATGGCTGAAGACAAAACATTAAGACTGAACAAAGTATTACGAGAATTGAATATCTCGTTAGATAGAGCTGTTGAGCATTTAGCAACCAAAGGTTTTGAAATTGAAGCAAGACCTACAACAAAAATATCTGACGAAGAGTATGAAATCTTATTGGATGGTTTTCAGACCGACAGAAGTAAAAAAGCGGCTTCAAAAGAGGTAAGCGAAGAAAAAAGGAAAGAAAAAGAAACCTTAAGAATCGCTCATGAAGAAATGGTTGAGAAACATCGACTTGAGGAAGAAGCCAAAAAAGTTGTGATTAAAGGAAAAGCGGAAAAATTAGAGATTAAAACGGTCGGCAAAATTGATATTGAGCCAAAAGAGGCGGAAATTGAGAAAAAACCTGCTGCTGTTGTTGAAGAAACGCCAAAAGTTATAGTTGAAGAAAAACCCAAAGTGATTCTTGAACAACCAAAACCTGTTGAAGAAATTAAAGAAGAAGCGCCAAAAGTTGAAGTTGAAGTTGAAGTTGAAATCAAAGAAAAGCCTGTTGAAAAACCTGTAGAAACCCCAAAAGCAGAAGAACAAGAAGTTAAGGTTTCTAAAAAGCCTATTCTTAAGAAAGCTGCACAACCAATAGAAACTGAAAAGCAACAACCTGAAATAATTGAGGAGAAAAAGGAACCTACTGAAGCCGAAATCTTAGAATCCCAAACCATAGAAACGGTATATTCAAAATTAGAAGGACCAAAAATTATTGGCGATAAAATTGATTTAAAACAGTTTGAACGTCCTAAAAAGAAAAAACCTGAGCTGTCTGTTAAAAAAGAAGACAGCGAAGCGAATAAGAAAAAAAGAAGAAGGATCGTAAAAAAAATGCCTATTACACCAATAACAGGCGTTAAAAAACAACCAATTCTTGCCCAAAAAGGAGCCAACAAAGCACCATTGGTGCGCGGCAGAAAACCTTTGGTAAAAGAAGAGCCTACTGAAGCAGATGTACAAAAACAAATTAGAGAAACTTTAGAGAAACTTCAAGGTAAATCTAAAAAAGGAAAAGGCGCAAAACACAGAAGAGACAAAAGAGATATACACCGTATACAAACTGAAAGAGACTTTGAGCAACAAGAAGCTGAAAGCAAAATACTAAAAGTATCGGAATTTGTGACGGTAAGCGAAATTGCCACGATGATGGATATTCCGGTTACCCAAGTTATTTCAGCCTGTATGTCTTTGGGATTGATGGTAACTATGAATCAACGTTTGGATGCCGAAACACTTAGTATTGTAGCCGATGAATTTGACTACAGCTTAGACTTTGTTGGAGCGGAAGTTGAAGAAGCCATTCACGAACAAGAGGATGATATTGAAGGTTTAAAACCAAGAGCACCAATTGTTACCGTAATGGGACACGTAGATCACGGAAAAACTTCCTTACTGGATTATATTCGTGAAGAAAATGTAATCGCTGGTGAATCCGGAGGAATTACGCAACACATTGGCGCTTATGGCGTAAATTTAAAAAACGGACAAAAAATAGCGTTTTTAGACACTCCTGGTCACGAAGCTTTTACAGCGATGCGTGCTCGTGGAGCTCAAGTTACGGATTTGGTAATTATTGTAATTGCAGCGGATGATGATGTGATGCCACAAACCAAGGAAGCCATTAGCCATGCACAAGCAGCTGGTGTGCCAATTGTTTTTGCCATCAATAAAATTGACAAGCCAAACGCGAATCCTGAAAAAATTAAGGAACAACTTTCACAAATGAATTTGTTGGTTGAAGATTGGGGAGGGAAAATTCAGTCTCAGGAAATATCAGCCAAAACAGGTCAGAATGTTGAATTATTGCTTGAAAAAGTATTGCTAGAAGCCGAAATGCTGGATTTAAAAGCAAATCCAAACAAAAGAGCCGGCGGTACTGTTGTTGAAGCTTTATTAGATAAAGGCCGAGGTTATGTTTCAACCATATTGGTTCAAGACGGAACCTTGAAAATTGGTGATTATATGCTTGCCGGAAAACACAGCGGTAAAGTAAAAGCCATGTTTGATGAACGCGGAAATAACATGAAAACTGCAGGACCTTCATCGCCGGTTTCAATACTTGGTTTGGATGGAGCGCCACAAGCGGGAGATAAGTTTTACATTTTTGAAGATGAAAAAGAAGCAAAACAAATTGCCTCTAAACGTTCTCAATTACAACGCGAACAATCGGTAAGAACACAACGTCATATTACATTGGATGAGATTGGACGAAGAATTGCCTTAGGTGACTTTAAAGAATTGAACATTATTTTAAAAGGTGATGTGGATGGTTCCGTAGAAGCGTTGGCCGATTCCTTCCAAAAACTTTCAACTGGCGAAATTCAGGTAAATATTATCCATAGAGGTGTTGGTGCCATTACAGAATCAGACGTATTGCTGGCTTCTGCATCCGATGCCATCATTATTGGATTTAACGTAAGACCTTCAGGAAATGCAAGAACATTGGCTGACAATGAAGAAATAGATATCAGAACTTATTCTATTATCTATGATGCCATCAACGATTTAAGTGACGCGATGGAAGGCATGTTGTCTCCTGAAGTGAAAGAAGAAATCTTAGGTAATACTGAGATCAGGGAAGTCTTCAAAATTTCTAAAATCGGAACAATTGCAGGCTGTATGGTATTGAGCGGTAAAATTCAAAGAAATGCTAAAATTAGAGTCATTAGAGATGGTGTTGTAATTCATTCAGGCGATTTAAGCTCTTTAAAACGTTTTAAAGATGATGCAAAAGAGGTTTCAAAAGGATATGATTGCGGACTTCAAATTAAAAACTTTAATGATATTGAAGTTGGTGATTTAATTGAAGCTTACCACGAAGTTGAAATTAAGAAAAAACTGAAAAGAAATTAATAAGTTTATCTTACTAAAATAAACGCTTTTTAAAAAAGCAAAAAAAAAGCTAGCGATATCGCTAGCTTTTTTTATTTGCCAACTGCCCGCAGGCAGCATCTATGTCTTTCCCCCTGCTTCTTCGCACATTCACAATAATATCGTTCATTTCCAAAATACTGATATAATCAGAAATAACCTGCGGTTTTGCCTGTTGAAAATTAGGGTCGCCTATTGGGTTGTATTCAATTAAATTTACCTTACACGGAACATATTTACAAAATTTCACCAAGGCCATAATCGCTTCTTTGGTATCGTTAATTCCGTCCCAAACTACATACTCATAAGAAACCCTGTTATTCGTTTTTTCATACCAATATTCCAGCGCCTCTTTTAAATCCTGCAAAGGAAAATCCTTGGTAAATGGCATAATTTTGTTACGAACTTCATCGATTGCCGAATGCAAAGAAACCGCCAAATTAAATTTTACCTCATCATCTGCCAATTTTTTGATCATTTTTGGAATTCCGGAAGTGGAAACCGTAATGCGTTTTGGTGAAATTCCCAAACCTTCTTCTGAAGTAATTTTCTCAATCGCCTTTAAAACATTGTTATAATTCATCAATGGTTCACCCATTCCCATAAAAACAATATTCGACAATTTGTGGTTATAATACAACAAGCTCTCCTTATTTATGGCAGCCACCTGATCATAAATTTCATCAGGATTTAAGTTTCGCATCTTTTTTAATTGTGCCGTAGCGCAAAAACTGCAATCTAAACTGCACCCAACTTGACTTGATACGCAAGCCGTTGTTCTGGATTCCGTTGGAATTAAAACCGATTCCACAATCAACCCGTCATGTAACCGAACGGCATTTTTTACGGTTCCGTCGGCACTGCGTTGCATTAAATCAACTTCAATATGATTGATCACAAAATGATCTTCAAGCATTTGACGCGTTTCCTTTGAAATATTGGTCATGTCTTCAAAAGAATGCGCACTTTTAACCCACAACCATTCATAAACCTGATTTCCCCTAAATTCCTTGTCGCCTTTTTCCACAAAAAAATCACGCAATTGGGTTTTGGTTAAAGCACGTATGTCCTTTTTTTTAATCATTTTAAACAGGGTTTATAAAAAGATTCCCGCAAAGGGCGGGAATTTAATTATTAAAAAATAGTTTTTTTAATAATGAACTCCTCTATACTTTTTCTAATTGGCTGTAAAATGGTCTTTTTACCCCATATTTCATCTTTTTCTTACTCCATAGCTAAGGCTATGCAGTGCAAAAAAGGCTACATCTGGGACAAAAATCCCTATTTTTCGCTTCAATCAAAAAAGTCAAGATGAGTTCTAGATAATTAACATCGCATCACCGTACGAGTAAAATTTATATTTTTCTTTCACCGCTTCTTCATAGGCTTCCATTAAGAAATCGTAACCCGCAAAACCTGCAGCCATCATCATTAAGGTAGATTTAGGCGTATGGAAATTTGTGACCATACAATTCGCTATGCTAAAATCGTAAGGAGGAAAAATAAATTTATTGGTCCAGCCGTTATATGAATTTAAGTGATTGTTTGATGAAACAGCACTTTCAATACCGCGCATTACCGTTGTTCCCACAGCACAAATCCTTCTTTTTTGGTCGATGGATCTGTTTACAATATCAACAGCGTCCTGCGTAATAATCAAACGCTCAGAATCCATTTTATGTTTGGATAAATCTTCAACTTCAACAGGATTAAAAGTTCCCAAGCCCACATGCAAAGTGATTTCCGCAAAGTCAATTCCTTTAATTTCCAGACGTTTCATTAAATGTTTGGAGAAATGCAATCCTGCAGTTGGTGCTGCAATAGCGCCTTCATGTTTTGCATAAATTGTTTGGTAGCGTTCTTCATCTTCTTTTTCAACAGCTCTTTTAATATATTTTGGCAAAGGTGTTTCTCCCAATTCTTCCAATTTTTGGCGGAATTCTTCATAAGAGCCATCATATAAAAAACGCAATGTTCGTCCTCTTGAGGTGGTATTGTCAATGACTTCAGCTACCAAGCTTTCATCGTCACCAAAAAATAATTTGTTTCCGATTCTAATTTTACGGGCCGGATCAACCAATACATCCCACAACCTGCTTTCCGCATTTAATTCTCTTAATAAGAACACCTCAATACGCGCACCTGTTTTTTCCTTTTCACCGTACATTCTGGCCGGAAAAACTTTGGTATTGTTTAAGATCATTAAATCCCCTTCATCAAAATAATTAATTATTTCTTTAAAACTATGGTGTTCAATGGTTTTCTTTTTTCTGTCCAAAACCATTAACCTCGATTCATCCCTATTTTCTGCCGGATATTCTGCCAATAACTCTTCTGGTAAATCGAACTTAAATTTTGATAATTTCATGTGTTTATTTTAATTGTTTTTTATTGATCATATGAACCAAACTCTTTATAATTCCTTAGATAAGGAATTTTTTTTCGCCTGTTCCACCAATGTTTTTCTATAGAACGAGGGCAAAGATACAACATCCGTATAGGCGTTGTCAAGTGTTTTAGAATAAAAGTTTGTTTTGCAGCCTTTTAACGGCTAATTTGGGCAAAATCTTCCCAAAAAGTCGGATACGATTTTGAAACAACACCAGCATCTTCAATTTCAATGGCAACTTTTACCGCCAATGGCGCAAAAGCCATGGCCATTCGGTGGTCATCATAAGTGGCAATACTGATGTTTTCATTTATGTTGGCTGATGGCTTTAAATGCAACGTTTCATTGGTAATAATGACCTCGCCTCCTAATTTTTCAAGTTCTGTTTTTAAAGCCACCAACCTGTCGGTTTCCTTTATTTTTAAGGTATGAAGACCTGTTTGATAACATTCAATTCCCAAACCGAAACAAGTTACAGCGATTGTTTGTGCAATATCCGGCGCGTTAATCAGGTTTAAAGTTAAAGGTTTAAGATTTAAGGTTTGTTTATTTTTTAAAATGATGGTGTTTTCGTTAAATTCGGTAGAAACACCTAAATTTTCATAAATTACAGCCAATGCAGAATCCCCCTGCAAACTGTTTTTTTTGTAGGATGCCAATGTTATTTCTGAATTCGGACTTAGTGCGCATAAACTGTAAAAATATGATGCCGAACTCCAATCTGATTCTACGGTAACTGTTTTTGCCTCAATGGCTGGTTTCGGTTTTACAGCAATCAAATTTCCTTCCCAAACATAGTCGATGCCCAATTCGGCCAACAATGCCAGTGTCATTTTTATGTATGGAACAGAAGTGACTTCACCTTTAAATTTCAATTTCAATCCGTTTTGCAAAGTTGGAGCAATTAATAACAAGGCCGAAATGTATTGGCTGCTTACATTTCCTTCAATTTCAACAAAATCCTTTGTCAGTTTTTTTCCTGAAATTCTTAGCGGCGGAAAACCTTCTTTTTCAAGATAATGAATGTTGGCGCCTACTGAAGTCAGTGCTTCAACCAAAATTTTTACTGGTCGGTCTTTCATTCTGTGCGAACCGGTCAATACAATTTCACTGCCCTCTTTTACCGAAAAATAAGCTGTTAAAAAACGCATCGCCGTTCCGGCATGTCCAATATTTATTTCAGAGGAATTGCTTTTTAGTGCTTTTTGCATCAATTCGCTATCATCGGAATTTGAAATATTTTCAATCGTTAAATTCGGATAAAACTGTTGTAAAATCAACAATCGGTTTGTTTCGCTTTTTGATCCTGTAATTTGAATATTTCCAATCACAGTTTTGTTTATTTTATTGATTTTCAACGATTCCATCCTAGTATAATTAGTTGCTTTAAATAAAATTATTTTTAATAGATTTACTATTCAGTTTACTTTCAATTATCTCAACCAAACATTATGAAAAAATATATTTTATTTTTTGGCTTTTTGTTTTTTCTTTCAGCCCACAAAGTTAACGCACAAAAAACAGTATCCAAATTTAGTGAAGAATTTTACAAATCTGTTGAATGGCGTAATATTGGTCCGTTCCGCGGCGGCAGAAGTGCTGCGGTAACCGGCGTTCCAAACAAGGCAAATCTCTACTATTTTGGAGCAACAGGCGGCGGCGTATGGAAAACTACGGATGCCGGAAACACTTGGAGTTCTATTTCCGACGGATTTTTTGGAGGCTCTGTTGGCGCTATTGCCGTAAGTGAATCAGACAATAATGTAATTTATGTTGGCAATGGCGAAAAAACGGTTCGCGGCAATGTTTCTTCAGGCGACGGCATGTGGAAATCGGTTGATGCCGGAAAAACCTGGCAACATATTGGCTTAAAAAATTCACGCCATATTCCACGCGTAAGAATTCATCCTAAAAATCCGGATATTGTATTTGTGGCTGTTTTGGGTGATTTGTATAAATCTACTGAGGAAAGAGGCGTTTACAAATCTTCTGACGGCGGAAAAACGTGGAAAAAAGTATTATTTTCCAATGCTGATGCAGGCGCAATCGATTTAATAATTGATCCAACCAATTCACGAATTTTATATGCCACAACCTGGAATGTAAGAAGAACGCCTTACAGTTTATCCAGCGGTGGTGAAGGTTCTGCATTGTGGAAAAGCACGGATGAAGGGGAAACCTGGAAAAATATTTCAGCAAATGAAGGTTTGCCAAAAGGAATTTGGGGCATTGCCGGCATTGCTGTTTCTCCCTTAAATTCAGATGTTGTTTGGGTTTTAATTGAAAATAATGACGGTGGTGTTTACAAATCCATCGATGCCGGAAAAACCTGGAAACTGATTAACAGCGACCGTGAATTGCGCCAACGCGCCTGGTATTACACCCGAATTTATGCCGACTCACAAGATGAAAACACGGTGTATGTTTTAAACGTGGATTACCATCAATCTAAAGATGGCGGCAAAACTTTTAAATCCTTTGAAGCTCCGCATGGCGATCACCACGATTTATGGATTGCTCCTGAAGACAATCAGCGGATGATTATTGCCGATGACGGCGGTGCACAAATAAGTTTTGATGCCGGAGAAAATTGGAGTACTTATCACAACCAGCCAACTTCCCAATTTTACAGGGTGGTAACCGATGACCATTTTCCGTACAGAATTTATGGTGCGCAGCAAGACAATTCAACTGTCAGAATATCGCACAGAACAAACGGCGGAACCATAGAAGAGAGTGATTGGGAAAGCACCGCTGGCGGTGAAAGCGCCCATATCGCCGTAGACCCCTTAAATAACGATATAGTTTATGGCGGCAGTTATGGCGGATTGCTAACCAGAGTCAATCACAAAACCAATGAAACCAGGGCTATCAACGTTTGGCCTGATGATCCTATGGGTCATGGTGCTGAAGGCATGAAATATCGATTTCAGTGGAATTATCCTATTTTCTTTTCGCCTCACAATAAAAACAGGTTGTATGCCGCTTCAAACCACTTGCATGCAACAACCAACGAAGGACAATCCTGGGAGATTATTAGCCCCGATTTAACCAGAAATGATCCAAAAACTTTAGGGGTTTCGGGCGGCCCAATTACCAAAGATAACACTGGCGTGGAATATTACGGAACTATTTTTGCCGCTGTGGAATCTCCTTTTGAAAAAGACTTGATTTGGACAGGCTCTGATGACGGTTTGGTTCATATCACCCGTGACGGCGGAAAAAACTGGACAAATGTGACACCTAAAAAAATGCCGGAATGGATGATGTTCAATTGCATTGAAGTTGATCCTTTTAAGCCTGGCGGCGCTTATATTGTTGGTACGCGCTATAAATTGGGAGATTATACGCCTTATATTTATAAAACTGAAGACTATGGAAAAACCTGGAAATTACTGACAAACGGAATCACTGCCGAACATTTTACAAGAGCTTTGCGCGCAGATCCCAAAAGAAAAGGATTGCTGTATGCAGGAACTGAAAATGGCATGTATATAAGTTTTAATGACGGAATTAATTGGGGCCCTTTTCAGCTGAATTTACCCATTGTTCCTATAACAGATTTGGCAATTAAAAACAATAATTTAATTGCGGCAACACAAGGTCGTTCCTTCTGGATTATTGACGATTTAACGCCTTTTCATCAAATTGATGAAACCCTTATTTCCAAAGATTTTTTCCTTTACAAACCGATGGACAGTTACAGAATGGGCGGAAGCGACCGCAAATCAAAAACTGCCGGACAAAATCATCCCGGCGGTGTATTGGTGAATTATTATGTGAAAAATGTTGCCGAAAACGACACCATAAGTATCTCTGTTTTTGAGAATTCTGGAAAACTCATTAAAACTTTTTCAACCAAACCCAACGATAAAAAAAATGAAGAACCTTTAAAAGTTAAAAATGGCGCCAATCAGTTTAAGTGGAATATGCAATATCCTGACGCCGAAAAAATAAAAGGCATGATTTTATGGTGGGCTTCCTTACAAGGGCCGAAGGCATTGCCGGGAACCTATAAAGTTCAATTAAGCAAAAATGGAAAACCAGTTTCTGAACAAAATTTCACTTTGTTAAAAGATCCTAGAAGCAATGCAACAACAGAAGATTTAAAGGCTCAATTCGATTTTATCATAGAAATTCAGGAAAAATTGACTGAAATTCATAAAACCTTGAAAAATATTACCAAAATAAGAGAACAAATCAATCTGCTGAAAGCATCAATAATTGATAAGGAGAAAAATAAGGAAATTGTTGAACTGGCGGATAAAATTGTAAAAGAAATGACAATCATTGAAAATGAATTGTATCAGACAAAAAGCAAAAGCTCACAAGATCCGCTTAACTTTCCAATTAAGTTAAACAACAAATTGGCACATTTAAATTCGCTGAGTTCCATTGGAGACTACAAACCTACGGACCAGTCGGTTGAATTTAAAAAAGAAATTACCCAATTAATAGATGTGGAACTGGCAAAAATTTATGCCATTTTTGAAGATGATGTGAAAAAACTGAACAAAAAAGTAAAGGAAAGCGATATAGAATTAATCAATTTAAATTAATAAAAATACAGCTGCCTAAAAAATTGGTTTAACCGCAATGTTCGCAAAATGTTAAGTTATAGAAATTAACATTTTGCGTTCCTTGCGAAAAACCTAGCGTCTTTTGCAGTTAAAATATAATTTATTTTTAGACAGCCTCTTTATTTTTTAATAAACTTGTAATAACCCGCCATCAGCAATCCATAAACAAGTGCCATCACCAACTGAATTGTCACAAATGACATCCAGGTTTCTGCAGAAAAATATTCTGAAATCATACCTGAAACTCCACTATTTTTAAATATTGAAATGATAATTTTCAGGATGGTGACCACCACAAAAAAGATCAATGCAAATCGAACGGTCAATTTTAAAAACGACTGATTTTTATAAGGATTCATTTATTTTAATTTTTTATTATTTTGATGACGGTCGTGATCCCGTTTTGTTTTTATATCCATTTTTTTATCGAAGGCCGCCTGTAAATCAACACCCGTCTGATTTGCCAAACACAAAACCACAAAAACCACATCGGCCAGTTCTTCGCCCAAATCTTTTCCTTTATCGCTTTCCTTTTCGCTTTGTTCGCCATAACGCCGTGCAATAATTCGCGCCACTTCACCAACTTCTTCAGTCAATTGCGCCATATTGGTCAATTCATTAAAATAACGGACTCCATGTTCTTTTATCCAATTGTCAACGACAAGCTGTGCGTTTTTAATCTCCATTTTTGTTGTTTTTATTGAAGTTCAAAGATAGTGAACTTTTTACTTTTTGAGATAGGTTAGAAAGGTTTCTCTTGAAATTTCATCGGCTCCCAGACTTGCCAAATGCGCATTATAAACCTGGCAATCTATCAATATATAATGTTCTTTTTCCAGTTTTTGAACCAAATAAACAAAAGCGAATTTTGAAGCATTGCTTACCTTGCTGAACATGCTTTCCCCGCAAAAAACGTGTCCTAAATCGATGCCATACAATCCGCCAACCAATTCATCTCCTTCCCAAACCTCCACCGATTTTGCCACACCCAATTGGTGTAAATTAATATAGGCCTGTTCCATTTCATCGGTGATCCACGTTCCGCCCTGGCCTTCTCTGTAACTATTTTTACAGTTAGAAATCACCTCCGAAAAATTTTGATTGAAGGTTGCCCTAAATTGATTTTTTCGAATAATTTGCTTCATGCTTTTCGAAATTTTCAGATTTTTTGGAAACAAAACCATTCTTGGATCAGGGCTGTACCAAATAATGGGTTCTCTCGGATTGTACCAAGGGAAAATTCCGCTTTTATAAGCAAGCAACAATCTTTCGGCAGATAAATCGCCTCCAATGGCCAATAAACCATTTTTATCCGCCAAATTTACCGAAGGAAATACCAAATCTTTTGAAAGCAAATACATTCCTAATTATTTTTTACAAATATAACCAAACAAAAAAAGAGAAAAACCTGGGTTTTTCTCTTTTTAATACTATTTAAACCGACTTAAAACGGTAAATCATCCGGTTCGCTGTCGTCTATCTCTGTAGTGGTTTCAAATTTAGCAGGTGGTGCTGTTGGTTTTGCTCCAGGAGCACCTTCCGCTTGTGCTGCTTCTATTCTCCATCCTTGAATTGAGTTAAAATAAACAGCTTCTCCCTGCGGATTGATCCATTCTCTTCCTCTTAGATTGATGGATACTTTTACGTCTTGCCCAACTTGATAACTATTTAATAAATCACATTTATCTTGCACAAATTCTACCATCAACGGTTGTGGATATTGTTCATTTGTAGTAATTACCAATTCTCTTTTTCTAAAACCACTTGCCCCAAAGGTTTTAGGTTCATCAATTTTTTTGATTTTTCCTGTAATTTCCATATTTCTAATTATTGTATTAAAAGTACTTTCCAAGCACTCGACACTTCGTTTTTTTCTAAAAGCGCTTTCGCAAATGTATGTTTTTTCACCGTATTAATTCCAACATATTCCAAATGTTCTTTTGCAAACTTATCAACATCGGCGTTAGAAGGAACCGATTCCACATTGCCCAGCATTCCCAAATCATTTCCTGTTAAGATGTCGCTGTTTCGTATTTCGGCAGGTATGGCATCAACTCCAATTCCAAGTGTAGAAACTGGTTTTGGTATTTCAAAAAAACCTTCTCTTGCGCGAGAATACAAGTTTCCTCCCGCCCTGGCCACCAAGTCTAATTTATATTGATTGATAGTGCCGTCTTCATTTAAATACTCTTTTTTGATGTGAAATTTTACCACTTCACAAATGACCAGATTTCCGGCACCGCCTTCATAGCCGAGCTCCACTATTTTTTTAACCTTACACTCAAATTGTATGGGCGCTTCTCCCACTCTGAATGGTTTAACCTTATCAGATGGCAACATGGTAAAACCCGCTTTTAAAAACTCATTCACACCCTCGGGATATTCGCTGCTCGCCAAGGACATTTGATGAACAATATCGTAGTTCACCACATTAATAACCACTTCTTGAGTCGTATTGGCATTTTCCAAAGTGTGTTTTGTGGTGTTATCCCGCACGCGGCGTGCAGGAGAAAAAATTAAAACAGGCGGATTTGCACTAAAAACATTAAAAAAACTAAATGGCGATAAATTTGGGTTTCCATGCGCGTCAAGCGTGCTTGCAAAAGCAATAGGACGCGGCGCAATGGCGCTTTGCAAATATTCCTGTAACTTTACTGTTGATATATCTTTTGGATCTATACTTAGCATTTTTTTGATTTTTAACAAATATAAATATTTCAAGGTTAAAATAATATAGATTTTATTTTTAAGTTATAGGAACTTATACTTTATATTTGATTATGGCTTCACAAAAGAATACTCAGATAATTCGTTGGACAGTAATTTTGTCCTCATTTATCATTGTTGCCCTCATTCTTTGGAACACGTATGATTTTTTTCAGAAATTTAAACACGAGGAACGCTCCAAAATGGAAATTTTAGCGAAAGCTTATGAGCGTTTCAGCAGCGCCAGCCTCAATACCGATATTTCGCTTGAAGCTAAAATTATTGGCAACAATCATAATATCCCGATGATTATTACTGATGAAAAAGACAGCATTACCGAATGGTCCAATTTAGATTCTCTTAAAATAAAAAAGAAAAACTATTTGGAAAAACAGCTTTTTTTGATGAAAAGCCAAAACAATCCCATCACAATTAGCTATAAAGGAGAAGACTTAAAGCAATATATTTACTACCGCAATTCCGATTTATTGACCAAACTAAAATATTATCCCGTAGCGCTGATTCTTATTTTATTTTTATTTGCCAGCGTTATTTACCTGTTTTTTAAATCGAATAAAGTGGCGGAACAAAACAAACTTTGGACCGGAATGGCCAAAGAAACTGCCCATCAAATTGGCACGCCTTTATCATCGCTGCTGGGTTGGATTGAAATTTTACGACTGGAAAACACCAATGAAAACACCATAAAAGAAATTGAAAATGATGTAGTGCGATTAAATACCATCGCGGAACGGTTTTCAAAAATTGGCTCTATTCCCGAATTAAAAGAACAAAATGTGGTGGAAGCAACCAACGATTCGTTTGAATATCTCAAATTAAGAAGCTCCAAACAAGTTGTTTTTAATTTTGATTCCTCAAAAAAAGAAATTTACGCCAAAATAAACCTGCAATTGTTTAGTTGGGTGATCGAAAATTTGGTAAAAAACGCCATTGATGCTATGGAAGGAAAAGGAAAAATAACACTTCTAATAACTGAAAACAATAAAAATGTAACCATCACCATTGCCGACACCGGCAAAGGAATTCCAAAACATTTGCAACACGAAATTTTTACACCAGGTTTTACCACCAAAAAACGCGGTTGGGGATTGGGATTGTCACTCGCAAAACGAATTATTGAAGATTACCACAACGGTAAAATCGCTGTTTTAAAATCGGAATTGGGTAAAGGAACCACTTTTGCGATTACGTTGAAAAAATAATGTTACAAATTGGCTGAAATCGCTTTGGCAATCGCTTCAAATTCCGCGGGCTTCAAGGTTACTTTATGCATAAACTGCATATCTTGCATCGCATCCAAAGGAATTAAATGTACATGAACGTGAGGCACTTCCAATCCGATAACGGCCATTCCAACACGTTTGCACGGAATTGTTTTTTCCAAAGCAATGGCAATCTTTCGTGAAAAACGCATTAAGCCATTGTAAGTTTCCTCATCCAACTCAAAAAGTTTGTTGGCTTCCTTTTTCGGCACCACCAACGTATGACCTTTTGCATTCGGATTTACATCCAAAAAAGCATAAAAATCGTCGTTTTCGGCAACTTTATAAGATGGGATTTCACCATTAATTATTTTTGTGAATATTGTGCTCATCGTTTTATTTTTACCCAAAATTAATAAACCCTTTCCAAATAAAAAATTGAAAAGGATTTATGCGATTATTTTACAAAAAATTATCCTCTGGTAATTTCCAAAATCTCAAATTCCATAACGCCGCTAGGCACCTCAATTTCGGTAATGTCCCCAACTTTTTTACCCAACAAACCTTTACCTATCGGTGAATTTACCGACAGTTTTCCTTCTTTCAAATTTGTTTCGGAATCGGCCACCAAAATATATTTAAATTCGGCTTTGGTCACCGTGTTTTTTAATCTCACCGTTGAATGAATCAACACTTTTGAAGTATCCAACAACGATTCATCAACTATTCTTGCATTGGAAAGCACTTCTTTTAATTTGGCGATTTTCAACTCCAACATAGATTGTTCCTCTTTGGCGGCGTGGTATTCGGCATTCTCGCTTAAATCTCCTTTATCTCTTGCTTCAGCAATATCATTACTTATTCTTGTGCGTTCAACACGCTCCAAAAACTCCAATTCATCCTTTAGTTTTTTCAACCCTTCTTCTGTATAATACGAAATATTACTCATAACTTACTGTTTTAATAAATACAAAAATCTCACAACTGGAAACCCAGAATGAGATTTAACACAAATGTACAAAATATTTGTAAATTGCAACCGTTATCCAAAAAACTTGATGTTATAACTATGCGAAAGTTATTTTTATTGTTAGCGCTTGCCCTATTTTTTTCCTGCGAAAAGAACGACACCAACGATATTTTGCCCGATGTTTATGTAGATGAAACCATCAATTTAAATTTACCGCAATACATTAATCTTCAAACACCAAGCGGATTTGCCTATACAAATGGCGGAATTAAAGGCATTATCATTCAAAATACAGGCATCGGAAATCCGCCCTATAAAGCATTTGACAGAGCCTGTCCAAATAACGACTGCGCAACGCCTATGAATTTTGACGGAAGTTTAAAATTAAAATGCCCTTGCGATAACAGTGAATACAGCATTATAGACGGCTCACCGCAAACAGCTGGAAATAAACATTTTGCAAGAGAATATAAAGTATTTGTTATAAATAGCGCTGCTTTAAAAATTACCAATTTTTAAAGTTTTACGGCTAAAAAACTACCTAAAACAGTAAAATAATTAACATACTATTTTTGGGGTTCCCCGCCAGCTGGCGGGTCGTGCTTTTCGTTACAAACTTTTTTACTTCGCCAAAAGGCAAATCAAAAAAGGTTTTTCACTTCAAACATGGTTCACTGAACTCATATGAAAATAAAATGGGGTGAAGTAATCACTAACCCAATAATTACCTAATCATTCATAATTTTCATTTAAACTTTATAAATTGTTGCAATTATTAAAATTTAGCAATCTTTATTAAAAACAGATTGGTATTTTTGTGGCAAACCTATAAAAGTGAAAAATTATTTCTCATCAAATTTTAGATTGGGTGTTTTGGGAGGCGGACAATTAGGGAAAATGTTGTTGGCCGAAACTCAAAAATTCGATATTTACACCTGTATTTTAGACGCAGCTAGCGACGCACCCTGCGCACAAATTTGCAACGAATTTCACCAGGGAAGTTTAATGGATTTTGATACCGTTTACAACTTCGGCAAAAAAGTGGATTTGTTAACCATTGAAATTGAACACGTAAATATTGAGGCGCTTCTAAAACTTGAAAAAGAAGGTCTGGCTATTTATCCGCAGCCAAGCATTTTACAAATTATTCAGCATAAAGGAAAACAAAAAGATTTTTTCAAAGAAAATAACATCCCAACAGCTGCACATAAACGATTTTCGTCGCTGCAAGCGTTAAAAAAAGAAGGCTTAAATCATCCTTTTGTTTGGAAATCGGCGCAATTTGGCTATGACGGCACTGGCGTTAAAATCGTTAGAAATGTTGCTGATTTAAATTCATTGCCTGATAATGAGTCGATCACAGAAGATTTAATTCCGTTTAAAAATGAATTGGCTGTCATTGTTGCCAGAAATAAAAACGGAGAAATAAAAACATATCCTGTTGTTGAAATGGAATTCCATCCTGAAGCAAACCAAGTGGAATACGTCATTTGTCCGGCCAGAATTTCTGAAGAAGTCGCTAAAAAAGCCACAAAAATTGCCTTACACGTTGCGGAAGCTTTTGAGCACATTGGCTTGTTGGCCGTGGAGTTTTTTCAAACGGAAGATGACGAAATTTTGGTAAATGAAGTGGCACCACGCACACACAACAGCGGCCATTACAGCATTGAAGCATCTTACACAAATCAGTTTGAGCAACACTTGCGAAGTATTTTAAACCTTCCTTTGGGGAATACCGACAGCAAAGTTGCCGGAATTATGGTAAATTTGGTGGGTGAAGAAGGTTTTTCGGGTGATGTGATTTATCAAAATATAGAAAAAATTCTTGAAATGAAAGGCGTAACGCCTCATATTTACGGCAAAAAACAAACACGGCCTTTCAGAAAAATGGGCCACGTAACCATTGTGAACAACAATTTAACCGAAGCGCGTAAAATTGCGGAAGAAGTTAAAAACACCATTAGGGTAATTAGCAAGTAATCATAGGAATTTGATTTGTGGGTTTTCAATTTTCAGTCTTTTAATTTTTAAATTTTCAACAAAATGAGCAAAGTAGGAATTATTATGGGAAGCAGTTCAGATCTTCCAATTATGCAACTGGCTATCGCTATTTTACAAAGTTTTAACATTGAAACTGAAGTGGATATTGTTTCCGCCCACCGAACGCCTGAAAAGCTTTTTGACTACGCAAAAAACGCACATACCCGTGGAATTTCGGTGATTATTGCCGGTGCCGGCGGTGCTGCGCATTTACCGGGCATGGTAGCTTCTATGAGTCCGTTACCCGTTATTGGTGTTCCAATAAAATCGAGAAACTCCATCGATGGCTGGGATTCTGTGCTGTCAATTCTTCAAATGCCAAGCGGTGTTCCCGTAGCAACCGTTGCTTTAGACGGCGCTGAAAATGCCGGTATTTTGGCCGCACAAATTATTGGCAGTTCCGACAAAAAAGTGCTGGATAAAATTATTCTTTACAAAGAAGCCTTAAAAGCTAAAGTTTATAAAGCCTCAGAGGAACTAAAAAATAAAAAGATTTAAGTTTCGTTTTAAAAAAATATTCAACCTTTCAACATTTTATAATGAGCAATCCATTATTAGCTGATTTTAATACCCCATTTTCAACAGCGCCATTTTCGAAAATTAAAAATAAGCATTTTAAACCTGCATTTATTGAAGGCATTCAACTGGCAAAAGCTGAAATTGATGCCATCACAAACAACAACGCAGCGACCACTTTTGAAAACACCATGGAAGCCTTGGAATTTGGCGGAGAAAAATTAGACCGTATTTCCAGTATCTTTTTCAATCTAAATTCTGCCGAAACCAGTGAAGAAATTCAAAAAATTGCCCAAGAAATATCACCAATACTTTCTGAATTCTCCAATGACGTTAAATTGAATGAGCCATTGTTTAGAAGGGTTAAGCAAATTTATGAGGAAAAAGATTCACTTAATTTAACCAAAGAGCAAGATACTTTATTAACCAAATCTTATAAAAGTTTTGTCAGAAACGGCGCTAATTTAAATGAGAATGACAAAATAAAGCTGCGAAAAATTGATATGGAACTTTCCAAATTAAAATTGAATTTTGGAGAGCATGTTTTGGCCGAAGGAAATGATTTTGAACTTCATTTGACCGATGAAAATGATTTAAAGGGTTTGCCAGAAAACACCATTGAAGCTGCGCAATTGGCAGCGAAAGAAAAAAACAAGGAAGGCTGGGTATTTAGCTTGGATTATCCGAGTTACATTCCATTTATGACCTATGCGGATGATAGAAATCTAAGAAAAAAAATGGCTGTGGCCTTTGGCGCAAAAGCCTTCAGGAACAATGAAAATGACAACCAGAAAACTTTATTGAACATTGTAAAACTTCGTCATAAAAGAGCCAATTTATTGGGCTATAAAACGCATTCACACTTTGTTTTGGAAGAGCGAATGGCCGAAAATCCAAAAATCGTCAATGACTTTTTGGAAGACCTGCTGGTAAAAGCAAAACCTGCTGCAGAAGCAGAGTTTAAAAACCTGTCGGATTTTGCGAAAAAAGACGGCATTAAAAAACTTCAAAAATGGGACAGCGCCTATTATTCGGAAAAATTAAAAAAGGCATTGTTCGATTTGGAAGAAGAACAGTTAAAACCTTATTTCAAATTGCAAAATGTTATTGAAGGCGTATTTACAGTCTCCAACAAATTATACGACTTGGTTTTTGAGGAAATTTATACTGTCGATAAATATCATGAAGATGTTAAAACCTTCAAAGTAAATGATACTTCAGGTAATTTCATCGCCATTTTATATGCCGATTTTTTCCCGAGAAAAGGAAAACGCGACGGTGCGTGGATGACTTCTTTTAAAAGCCAGTGGGTGAAAGACGGCGAAAACTCCAGACCGCACATTTCAATTGTTTGCAATTTTACCAAACCTACGGAAACCAAGCCTTCTTTATTGACTTTTAATGAAGTGACCACCTTGTTTCATGAATTTGGACACGCCTTGCACGGAATGTTGGCAAACACCACCTACCCAAGCTTATCTGGCACAAACGTATATTGGGATTTTGTGGAACTGCCAAGCCAACTGTTAGAAAATTGGTGTTATGAAAAAGATGCATTGAATTTGTTCGCAAAACATTATGAAACCAATGAGCCAATTCCGATGGAATTGATTGATAAAATTAAACAATCCTCCAATTTTTTAGAAGGAATGCAAACTTTACGACAATTGAGTTTGGGAATGTTGGATATGAATTATCACGCAAAAGATCCTTCAGAAATAAAAGACGTCAAGGAATTTGAAACTTTGTCTTTTAAAAACACCCAATTATTTCCTGAAATCAAAGAGAACTGTATGAGCACTTCTTTTTCGCATATTTTTCAGGGCGGTTATTCATCCGGTTATTATTCTTACAAATGGGCTGAAGTTTTAGATGCAGATGCGTTTGCTTACTTTTTGGAAAATGGAATTTTTGACAAATCTACCGCACAAAAATTCAAAGAAAATGTATTGTCAAAAGGCGGGACCGACAAACCTATGCAATTGTATGTAAATTTTAGAGGTAAAAAACCAAATAACACCGCTTTATTAAAAAGAGCGGGATTGCTGAAATAAACAAAATCGTTTAACACCTAAATACAAACAGCGCTTTTTCAATTGAAAAAGCGCTGTTTGTTATAATAATATTCAATAAAAGAAGCAGCCGTAACCAATATCTTGAGAAATTGTCGTCCCCACAACGGTAGTATTATCAAGAGTATTATAGATGTTACGACTGCTATTTCATTATTTTTATTTCATTTTTAGGATGATGAATTCCGTTCTTCTGTTTAACTGGTGCTCTTCATCAGAGCATTTTACGCCGTTTGAACATTTATTAACCAACTGGCTTTCACCAAATCCTTCATATTTTGGGATTCTCTTGGCATCAATACCTTTTGAGATGATGTAATTGTAGGTGGATTTTGCTCTTCTGTTGGACAGTTTCATGTTATAATTGTCGTCTGCCCTACTGTCGGTGTGTGATTCCAGCCTGATTTCCATTCCAGGATATCTTTTCATAAGAGCTACCACCTTGTCAAGTTCAACGGCAGCATCTGGCCTGATGTTGGATTTATCCAAATCAAAATAAATTGTTTCTAAATCAGCCAAAATAACCACGTCCTCTATCGGCGACATTGGAATATTTAAGTCGACAATCAGTTCTCTTTCTTTTTCAAGTCCAAAAGAATTGAATTCTTTTTGCACGTCCTGGTATTTTGCTTTGGATCCTTTCAGCACAAATTCTTTGTCTCTGTCTATCAAATGTTCGTAAGCGCCGTCTGCTTCCGTGATGAAGTAGGCAATTTCTTCTCCGTTTTTACGCGCCAAAATCACTTTTGCGCCGGCGACCGGTTCTCCATTGATGGCGTCAAAAATACGTCCTTTCAAAGTCAGCGGCGGAATTCTGGTAAAGGCATAGATGTCATCGCCGCCCATGCCACCGTCCCTGTTGGAAGAAATATATCCGTTTAGTCCGTCTGGTGACAAATAATAGGCAAAATCATCTTTTTCACTGTTGATTGGCTCGCCCAAATTAATCACGTTCACAATGTTGTCATTCTGGTCTTTAACGGCAGCAAATATGTCTAAAAGCCCTGCGCCCACGTGATCATCGGAAGAGAAAAACAAGGTTCCTTCTGCTGAATGTATGAACGGGAATGATTCGTTGCCTTCGGTGTTCACAATATTCCCTAAATTTTTTGGAGTTCCCAAAGAACCATCAGGATTAACATCGCTCACATAAATATCGGTGCCTCCAAAGCCACCGGGCATATCGGAAGAAAAATACAATTTCTTGCCGTCCTGGCTTAACGATGGGTGGTAAACAATATAGTTGGCATTGTTAAGGTTGGACGGTTTTACGTTGGTCCATTTACCGTTAACCAAATCGGCACTGTAGATACCCATTAGCATCACACCTTTGCTGTTTGTGATTTTCTTGCCGTCGTGATAATTGTTTCTCGAAAAGTACATTTTCGTGCCTTCAGCGTTAAAGGTTGCGGGTCCGTCGTGGTGAATCGTATTCACATCGCCTTCCAGTTTTTTGGTGTTTGCTGTTGAAGCGCCTTCAATTGGGGTCTGGTACATATCCAACAGTGGCTGTCCGTCCCAGGCGTACAATCTTTTTACCGAAACACCTTCATCACTTGAGGAAGTGAACATTATCTGGTCGTTTAGTATAACTGCGCCAAAATCGTTGTATTTGCTGTTGAAGTTTACTTTTTTTAGGAAGTTCTTCTCTCTTGCATTAAAGATGCCGCTTGCCAGATCCTCATTCTCAAAGAACCGCTTAACCCGCGTGTCTTCTTGGTTGCCGGCGTCACTGTATTTTTTCATCCACTCTTTTGATGCTTCATACTGTCCGTTGGCCCTTAAGGTCTGCGCATAGTAAAAATAATATTCCGACGGAACATTTGGCTGCTGAACCACTTTCTCATAAATTGGCAAAGCTTTTTCCGGCTGGCGAAGCATAATATAAGCATCGCCCAATTGCCGCATTGCGTAATATTTGTTAAAGCTCGTGTCCACGAGTTTTTCATAGGTATCAATTGCCTTTACAAACGAAAAGTCATTGAATTGTCTTTCCGCTTTCTTTTGTCTTGCTGTCTGACCAAATGTTGATGTGCTTATCAAAACAAAAGCAATACATAAAAGTTTTATATTTTTCATAATATTCATCTTTATTTGGTTAGAAATATCTCGGAGATTTTTGTTTGTTTTTCATAAATTTAAATTCATACATCAACAATATCTCGTGAGATCCGTTGGTATAAGGACGAATCTCCCCTGTCGGAATTTCATAGGTATAACCAACCCTAAACTGGTCTGTAACTTGAAAGTCCACAAGCGCGCCTATGGCTTCCTGCTTGCCGTTCATCCTATAGGAACCGCCCAGCCAAAACCTTTCATTAAAAAGAAAGTTTGCCGTTAAATCGGTTGAAAGCGGAACGCCATCTGTGTGTTTTACCATAAAGGATGGTTTAAATTTTAGGCTTTCACTTAAGTCAACAACATAGCCTCCTATTGCGTAATAATGAACTCTTTCCAAAGCTTTAAACTCGGTCTTGTTGTTCAAGTCGTGGTTGATGATTTTTGGCGTTGAAAGCCCTAAATACCATCTTTCGCTGTGAAATAAAATCCCGACGCCAAAATTCTCATTCCATCTGTTTAATCGTTCGTCAAAATAGGTGTCTTGGTTTACTTCAGTGGCATTGTACAATTCATCCGCCAATTTATAATAGGTCATCCCGGCTTTTAAACCAAAACTGATGTCTACAGTCTCACTCGCCTGAATGGTATAGGAGAAATCTCCGTATACATAGGTGAAGTTTTCATAACCTGCTTTATCATTTATCAAGGACAACCCTAATCCTATTTTCTCGTTTCTCAGCGGGGAATGTATGGAGAGTGTTTGTGTTTGTGGCCCTCCGTCAAATCCTGCCCACTGGTTCCTGTTTAATGCAACAATACTCAACGCATCCCTGCTCCCGGCATAGGCCGGATTAATGGCTATTGTATTGTACATATATTGGGTAAACTGCGGTAGTTGCTGGGCGTTTGAATATTCAAAGCCTGCGATCAGCAATACTATTATTGAAATTATACGTTTCATAGTGTTATTTTTATTAATGAGTGCCTAAATAAATATATCCTGTTATTGGTTTTAAAGAACTACCGCCAGTATCAATTATATTAACAATATAATAGTAAGTTCCTGTAGGCAATTCTGTGTTGGACCCTATTTGCATTCCCGAACCGTCATGTTTCCCTGCCCAGTTATTCAAATAATTGTCTGAATGATAAACCATTTTGCCCCAACGATTGAATATTTTAACTATATACTTACAAGTATTATTACCTGAAACATCACCTACACTAAATACGTCATTTATACCATCTCCGTTTGGTGTTACAACTTTAGAAATATCCTCAGGAGTTGAACAGGCCAATACCACACAGTCATCATTAACATTTACGAATACTGTAATAATTCTGCCGCAGTTGCCAGGCTCTGTATAAGTAAACTCATAATCTCCCAGATTCACTATGGATGGATTAAAACTACTTCCTGTTAAGCCGCCGCTGTTCATCTTGTCGGCCCAAGTACCACCGGTAACATAGCCGGTTGGCAATAAGGTAATCAAATCTAAGCTTGCGTCTAATATACATAGTGCTCTTGAACCGCCTGTGATTGCTGCAGCTACATAATTCTCTGTAACCGTTACGCTCATTGTGCCCGAACATCCATTTCCGCTGTCTGTTACAACCACCGTGTATACTCCTGCCTGGCTAACTACTAGGGAAGCGGTTGTTGCTCCGGTATTCCATAAATAACTTGCCGTTCCCTGTACTGTTGAACCTGAAGCATTTAATGTTACACTTGTTGTATTACAGGTCAACGTTGTTGGTCCGCTTATGTTCACTGCCGGTGGCGTGATGTTTTGTGCCACGGTCACTGATTGGGTAACTGAACAGCCATTACTGCTGTCGGTCACTGTCACTGAATATTCCCCTGGTGCGGTTACCGAAATTGTAGCTGTTGTGGCTCCTGTATTCCAAAGGTAACTCGCTGTTCCTGATACCGTTGCTGCCGCAACTAAAGTAGCGCTTTGCGTTGTGCAAGTCAATACAGCATTTCCTGTGATCACAACTGATGGTTGTGCAGAGTTTCCTGTGATTGTCACTGTTGCTGTAGCTGAACATCCGTTTGATCCTGTTACCGTTACTGTATAAGTTCCGGCCGCTGTTACATTAATGCTCGCCGTTGTTGCTCCAGTGCTCCATAAATAACTTGCTGCCCCTTCTGCCGCTGCTGTCAAAGCAATGCTTTGGATGTTACAAGTGAGTATGGTGGTTACTGCCGAAATACTAACGTTTGGCGCTGTAATTTCTTGGGTGATTGTAACACTTTCTGATGTTATGCTGCATCCGTTCGAATTGTCCGTTACTGTTACTGTATAGCTTCCAGGAGTTGTTACGGCGATACTCGCTGTGGTAGCTCCTGTGCTCCATAAGTAACTTGCTGTCCCTTGAACTGTTGCTGTTGCAGTAAGAGTGATAGACTCTGTGACGCAGGTTAACACTGTTGTCGCCGCAGATACACTTGCGCTTGGCGCTGTAATATCTTGGGTGATTGTAACACTTTCTGATGTTACGCTACAACCGTTATCACTGTCTGTTACTGTTACTGAATAACTTCCTGGAGTTGTTACTGAAATACTTGCTGTGGTGGCTCCTGTGCTCCATAAGTAAATTGCTGTTCCCTGAACTGTTGCTGTTGCAGTAAGGGTGATGCTTGCTGTGTTACAATTTAACTCTGTGTTCGCTGCCGAAACATTTACGCTTGGTGCTGTAATATCCTGGGTGATTGTCACAGCATCCGAAGTTACGCTGCATCCATTTTCGCTATCTGTAACTGTTACTGAATAGCTGCCTGGAGTTGTTACGGCGATACTTGCTGTGGTAGCTCCTGTGCTCCATAAGTAACTTGCTGTCCCTTGAACTGTTGCTGTTGCAGTAAGAGTGATAGACTCTGTGACGCAGGTTAACACTGTTGTCGCCGCAGATACACTTGCGCTTGGC
>JAUSOJ010000242.1 GCA_030656195.1 Lutibacter sp. | reverse complement strand
AACAGGCGCTATAATTCCTTGATTTTGTGATAGTTTATTAAAAGTGCCAATACTTTGTTGTAGCTTTGAATTCCGTCTTTTTGATTATTTGCTTTTAAAAAATTATCGTAAAACGTTTTAAAATATTTTTCCGTCCAGTTTTGGTAAGATTCCCAAAAAGCCTCACTTTGCCGAATGTCTTTTAGGATTCCCTTATTCAATTCAAGTTTAATCAATTCAAATTTTTCGGGATCTTTTTGATAAATTTCATACAAACAAAACCGTACCGCCATCAAATATCCTGAGTAATTAAAATAAACATCGTCAGAATTTGTGGTTGCCAAATATCCTATAAAATTGGCTTCGCTTTCTGAGGCAATGCCCACTTGATGCGCCAATTCATGACAAACAATCATTGGATAGGTGTTTTTTGGGATTAAATAATTTACCTGTGCTTCATTTGTAAGCGGATTTAAATAACCGGCAAATCCCATATAGGTTAACGGCAAACTGAAAAGCGAGTGTTTAACCTTTAAATTTTTATGGGGAAATTGTGGATATTTATCTTGAAATTGATCATAAACGTTATAGGAAACTTCTTGTATTTCCGGTTTGCTTAAACCATTGTTTACAATGATAGTGTCATTTTTAGTGATGGAAAGCTGCACCTGATTGATTTTGACAATCAGTTTCTCCGTAAAATCTACCAACTCATCGGTGGTGTATTTTTCATTTTCAAAATTTAGGATTTTGTAAACCGGCTGCCTGAAATAATTTAATCCCCAGTTTAAATGAAAAAGAAAAAACAGTATCGAAATAAATCCGCCAATTTTGAATAAAGTATTTTTTAAGTGAAGGTTTTTGTTTTTTATGGCGGTGAAAATATTTTTTAGGATAACAAGAACCAATAAAGCATATAAAATATCTCCAACCGAAAATGGAATCCATCCGAAGAGCATATTTAAAATTTTGGAAATGTACCTATAGAGTCCGTTGGAATAATATTTTTCTATTTCAGCAGGAAATTGGGCAATAATTCGAAGAAATGCCCATTGCATTACCAACAATACCGTAAGAATTTTATACGTTTTTTTATGATCCATGGTTCAAAAATAAGCAATATTTTGTCAGAAATTGTCTTTTAAATAGTTATCAACAAATTAGTTACTTGTTAACAAAATATGTTTAAAAATATAATTAAAAATTCAAGCTAAAATTGTGTTTTAACAATTACATTTGCCTTTATAATAATTGCTATTAATAAAATTCATGTATTTCATAAAATTAAAAATGTAATTGATTTTTATAAAAAAAAAGATGTATATTAAGGGATTATTATAACTTACCAAGCAATAAAATATTGATTAACAAACAAATATAAAGTATCAAACAAGTGAAAAATTTGCAGCCCGTACAATCCTATATTCCCAAAAAAAGTACCATTATTAGCCTTGAAAAAGGTAAAATTCCGCCTCAGGCATTGGATTTGGAGGAAGCGGTTTTGGGAGCTATGATGATTGACAAAAAAGGTGTTGATGATGTGATTGATATTTTACATTCCGAAGTTTTTTACAAAGAAGCGCATCAATTAATTTATGAAGCTATTTTTACCTTATTTAAAAATTCTGAACCAACCGATTTACTGACCGTTGCAAACCAATTGCGAAAAACCAATAATTTAGAGGCTGTTGGCGGCGATTTTTATTTGGTTCGTTTAACCCAAAAAGTGGCTTCATCAGCGCATATCGAATTTCACGCACGTATCATTCTCCAAAAATTTATTCAACGAAAATTAATCACCATTTCATCAGAAATTATTGAAGAAGCTTATGATGAAACCATTGATGTTTTTGATTTATTGGATGATGCTGAAACAAAATTGTTTGAAGTTACCCAAGGAAATTTAAAAAAAGGATCTGAGACTTCTGAAGGACTTGTTGCACAAGCAATAAAGAAAATACAGGAAATAGGAAACAAGCAGGGGATGAGCGGCGCAGCGACCGGTTTTACCCGTTTGGACGAGATAACTTCTGGATGGCAACCCCAAGATTTGGTAATTTTGGCCGCACGTCCGGGTATGGGTAAAACGGCTTTTGTAATGTCGATGGCAAAAAATATGGCCATAGATTTTGACCAGCCAGTTGCCATATTTTCATTGGAGATGTCGTCGGTGCAATTAATTACGCGTATGATTTCCAGTGAAACAGGAATTTCTTCAGGAAAATTAAGAAAAGGAAATTTAGAACCTCATGAATGGGAACAGCTAAACGTAAAAGTTAAAAATTTATCAAAAGCACCCATTTTTATTGATGATTCTCCGTCGTTGTCCATTTTCGATTTACGTGCAAAAGCGCGTCGTTTGGCATCACAACACGGCATAAAAATTATTATTATTGACTACTTGCAGTTAATGACAGCAGGAACAGCTCAAAAAGGCGGCGGAAATCGTGAACAGGAAATTTCAACCATTTCACGAAATTTAAAAGCATTGGCCAAAGAATTGAATATTCCCGTAATTGCACTTTCGCAATTATCGCGTGCTGTTGAAACGCGTGGAGGAAGCAAACGACCTTTATTGTCCGATTTACGTGAATCTGGTGCTATTGAGCAAGATGCAGATATTGTGACATTTATTTATCGTCCTGAATATTACGGACTTACAGAGTGGGATGATGAAGAAAGATCGCCTTGCGAAGGTCAGGCAGAATTTATTATAGCCAAACACAGAAATGGTGGTTTAGAAAATATAAGACTTAAATTTACGGCGCATTTGGCGCAATTCAGCAATTTAGATGATGGAAATGCCAGTGAATTTCATTCTAAAATGAACAACGCCATTCCACAGCGAAATTTTGCGAGTGCTGAAGATGCTTTCGATGCACCCGGTAATTATGACGAAGATGATGTTCCATTTTAAATATGTGACTTTTAAAACCAAAACTCATCACTTTTCAATCTTAAAAAAAGCATTGACAGTACTATTGTTGCTTTTTTCTCATGCCGCATTTTCATCATTTATATTAATTCCTATGGATGATGTTTCACAAACAAATCACCTAAAAGCCTACGGAATTACTTATTGGTCACTTCAAAAAGGAAATACGGCCAAATGGTTGTTGAATTACCAAGGAGGCTCTTTTTTGCTAGAAGACAATGAGGCCACCAGAAACGAATGTAAAATACGCGGCGTTACTTTTAATGTTATTTCAGATACGGAAGCGGCTAAAATTTTAGAAGAAATAAGCAGTCCGTCACAAAATATGGAAGCTGTCACGCTCGAAAAAGCGCCTAAAATAGCAGTTTATTCTCCAAAAACAAGTCTGCCTTGGGATGACGCGGTAACCTTGGTGCTTACTTATGCCGAAATTCCTTTTGATGTTATTTATGATGAAGAAGTTTTAGAAGAGAAATTGGTTTTGTATGAATGGTTGCACTTGCATCACGAAGATTTTACAGGCCAATATGGCAAATTTTACGGCTCATACAGAACAGCGCCTTGGTACATTGAACAGAAAAAAGAAGCCGAAGAATTGGCAAAAAAACTTGGATACAAAAAAGTTTCTGAACAAAAGTTGGCTGTTTCCTTAAAAATCAGGGATTTTGTTGTGGGCGGCGGATTTATGTTTGCCATGTGTTCTGCCACCGACAGTTTTGATATTGCGCTTGCTGCAGAAGGTGTTGATATTTGTGAAACGATGTTTGACGGAGATCCTGCGGAAATTGATTATCAGCAAAAAATTGATTTCAACAAAACCTTTGCATTTAAAGATTTTACCTTGGTCAGAAATCCGGTTGAATACGAATTTTCTTCTATTGATATGACCCAAAAAAGAAATATTACACGCACATCCGATTATTTTTCATTGCAGGAATATTCAGCGAAATGGGATCCGATTCCTACCATGCTGTGCCAAAATCACACCCAATTAATCAAAGGTTTTATGGGGCAAACAACTTCATTCGATCGATCAACGGTAAAATCGAGTGTGTTGGTATGGGAGAAAACAAATCGAACCAAGAGGCTCGTTATATCCACGGTGTAAAAGGGAAAGGAATGTTTACTTTTTACGGTGGCCACGATCCCGAAGATTACCAGCATAAAGTTGGAGACCCAAAAACCGAACTTTCCTTACATCCAAATTCACCGGGATATCGATTGATTTTAAACAATGTGTTATTTCCCGCTGCGAAAAAGAAAAATCAAAAAACGTGATGTTAATAACCGCACAATAATTTTTTTATTATTTCGGTGATTCAAAATTCAAAAACAGTATTTTTGTTCCCTTATAATTAAATTTCAATAAATGCCAACAACACAACAATTGCAGGATTTTGCGCAACAAGTTAGAAGAGACATTGTTAGAATGGTACACGCCGTAAATTCTGGTCATCCAGGAGGATCGTTGGGCTGTAACGAGTTTTTAACAGTTTTGTACCAAGAAGTGATGGATTATTCCACCAAATTTACGATGGATGGAAAAAATGAAGATTTATTCTTTTTGTCGAACGGTCACATTTCACCACTTTTTTACAGTGTTTTGGCTCGAAGCGGATTTTTTCCGGTAAATGAATTGGAAACTTTCAGAAAATTAAATTCACGTTTACAAGGACATCCAACTACGCACGACGGATTGCCGGGAATTCGTATTTCATCAGGTTCTTTAGGACAAGGAATGAGTGTTGCCATTGGTGCTGCCGAAGCAAAAAGATTGAATGGCGATTCAAAATTGATTTATTCATTGCACGGAGACGGCGAAATGCAAGAAGGTCAAATTTGGGAAGCTGCAATGTATGCCGCAGGAAAAAAAATAGACAATTATATTGCAACGATAGATTATAACGGACAACAAATTGACGGTGCAACAAATGATGTGATGCCTTTGGGCAGTTTAAAAGCCAAGTTTGAAGCTTTTGGCTGGACCGTTTTGGAGATTGAAAATGGAAATGACATTGACAGCATTAAAAATGGTTTGGCAGAAGCCAAATCTTTGACAGGTAAAGGAAAACCCGTGTGTATTTTATTGCATACCGTAATGGGTAACGGCGTAAACTTTATGATGCATACCCACGCCTGGCACGGAAAAGCGCCAAATGACGCACAATTGGAAATTGCATTAAACCAAAATCCGGAAACATTAGGGGATTACTAGGCCCCCTAACCCCCGAAGGGGGAATTAAAAAAGTTAAAAGTTAAAAGTTAAAAGTTAAAAGTTTTTTATCAATTTTTAATTTTTCATTATTATTCAATAAAAATGAAGATAGGCATTGTTTGTTATCCAACATTTGGGGGAAGTGGCGTAGTTGCTACAGAATTGGGAATGGCGTTGGCCCAAAGGGGAAATCAAGTTCATTTTATAACCTATAAACAGCCTGTTCGGTTAGATTTAATTTCCAGCAATATTCATTTTCATGAAGTTTTTGTGGAAGAATACCCTTTATTTCATTTTCAGCCTTATGAATTGGCCTTGTCCAGTAAAATTGTGGAAGTGGTTGAATTGTACAATTTGGAAATACTTCACGTTCACTACGCAATTCCTCACGCATATGCGGCCTATATGGCGAAACAAATGTTGAAGGAAAAAGGAATCGACATAAAAGTTGTCACAACCTTGCATGGAACCGACATCACTTTGGTTGGAAGTCATCCAAATTATAAACCAGCCGTTGAATTTAGTATCAACAATTCCGACGTAGTTACCACAGTATCAGAAAGTTTGCGTAAAGACACGCTCAGATTGTTTAACATCACAAAAGAAATAAAAGTGATTTATAATTTTATTGATTTTGAGAAATATCCTGAAATTCATTCCGAAGATTGTAAGCGACTTTCCATTGCAAACGAAAATGAACGCATTATTGCCCACGTCAGTAATTTGCGTCCGGTAAAACGGGCTGCGGATGTTATGACTGTTTTTTACAAAATTCAGAAGGTGATTCCTTCAAAATTACTGCTGATAGGTGAAGGCCCAGACAGGGAAAGTATTGAACATCAGGCTAAAGAATTGGGAATTTTAGACAAAGTTTTATTTTTGGGAAACAGCAATGAAGTGAATAAGTTGCTATGTTACTCCGATTTGTTTTTATTGCCTTCAGAAACCGAAAGTTTTGGATTGGCGGCATTGGAAGCCATGGCGGCTAGAACGCCTGTGATTTCAACGAATGCAGGTGGTTTGCCAGAAGTTAACATCCAAGGTGTTACCGGATTTTTAAGCAATGTTGGCGATACTGATGATATGGCAAAAAACGGAATTTATATTTTGGAGGATACAGACCGATTGCAACAATTCAAACTAAACGCTTTAGCTCAGGCAAAAAGATTCAGTTTAGAAAATGTTTTGCCAAAGTATAAAGAGGTTTATAAGGAAGTTCTTGTTGATTGTTGTTAGGCTTTGTAATAATTTAATGCCTCAATAAGCAGATCTTTTTCGACGTTACAATCTAATTTAAACTGTTCAAAATCAGTTAATAATACAAAATTCACTTGTCCGCCCACATTCTTTTTGTCGTGAATTAAAAGATCAATAATTCCATCATAATCAAGAACATCAATTTCCGCTTTTCCATAAATTTTTAAAATTACTTCTTTGATGGCTTTTAAGTGTTCTGATGGAAAATTTAACAATTTTTG
>JAUSOJ010000229.1 GCA_030656195.1 Lutibacter sp. | reverse complement strand
ACTATAAACCACCACACCCCTTGCATTCACATCTTTAAAAACTTCTTTTATCAAACTGTCTTTTCCAGAGGTATCCATTCCCTGCAAGCAAACTAACACGGCGTGCTTTCCTTCGGCATACATGGTTTCTTGCAGTTTGCTCAGTTCCTTTCTGGCTTTTTTAAGTTTTTTTTTCGCGTCATCAATAACTTCCATAGCAGTTGCTTCGCTTAAATTTACGGTGCCTTTAACTTGATGGTTCTCCATTTTTAAATATATTTTTGATAAATATATAAAATTAAAGGCATAAAAAAATCCCAAAACTTTTGGGATTTTCTATTGGCAGTCAGTAGTTATTATTTTTTAAGTGTCTATAGAACCTAAAACGCGTTTCATAAAAGTGTTTAATGCTTCTTTTTGAGGCATTCCTTCTTTTACCATCTTATGAACTTCCAGCGCACCATAAAGGTTTGAAATTATTTCACCAATAACATCCAATTCTTCATCTTTCAAAGAAGAAACTTCTGTTAAAGCTTCCAAGGTTTCAATGGTTTCAATCACATAATCTTCATCGTTTTGTTCGATAAAATTAGTTAAATGCTTAATTATTGGTAACTTCATTTACTAAATCGTTTAAAATTTCGAACTTATTGGTTTGAACCTGGTTCACAAAAACACCATCTTTATAGGTTGCAAATGTAGGCAGATTGTCAACTTTTGCCATTTTTCTTGATTCTGGAAATTTTTCAGCATCCACAATCACAAAAGCAACATTTTCATTTTCTGAAGCCAATTTTTTGAATTTCGGTTTCATAATTCTGCAATTTCCGCACCAAGTAGCCGAAAACTGGACAACCACCGTGTTGTTTTCGCCTACTAATTGAGGTAAATTATCTTCTGTTATTTCTTGAAACATCTTATTGTTTTTTAGTGAGAAGCCAAATATGCTGCCGTTCCGGTTCTGTTTGCTTCCATCGCGTCTTTTCCTTCTTCCCAGTTGGCCGGACAAACTTCTCCTTTTTCCTGAACATGGGTGTAAGCATCAATCAAACGTAAAAATTCTTTTACATTTCTTCCCAATGGCATGTGGTTTACACCTTCATGAAATACAGTTCCTTCTTCATCAATTAAATACGTTGCTCTGTAAGTCACATTGTCACCTTCAACCTGAATTGCTCCAGTTTCTTCATCATAAGTTTCATTGCTGATGTCTAAAATCCCTAATCTGCTAGACAAGTTACGGTTACTGTCAGCCAATATTGGATAGGTAACACCTTCAATTCCTCCATTGTCTTTTGCAGTGTTTAACCAGGCAAAATGCACTTCTGGAGTATCACAAGACGCGCCAATAACAACCGTATTTCTTTTGTCAAATTCAGGCAATGCAGCTTGAAAGGCATGCAATTCAGTTGGGCAAACGAAGGTGAAATCTTTTGGATACCAAAACAAGATCACTTTTTTATTGTTATTTATTGCTTCTTCTAATACGTTTAATTTAAAAGTATCGCCCATTTCATTCATTGCGTCTACATTTAAATTTGGAAATTTTTTACCAACCAGTGTTGCCATAATTTATTTATATTTTTAATTATTAATTCAAATTTTTTGCAAATGTAACCAATATTATAAGTTGTTAAAAAAATAATTCCATCCTAATTTCTGATGAAAGCATCAATTTTATTGATGATGATAAATTTAAATTATAAAATTATTATATTTTGAATTGTTTAGAATTTGAATATCTTTAAACAAACCAAACAATGATGAAAAAAATTACAACCTGTATATTATTTTTATTTGTGATTACTGCACTTCAAGCCCAAGTTGACCCAACTATTTTTGACAAATTTGAATCGAAGTTTTTAACGATTGACGACTACAAAATTAATGTTGAAGTAAAAGGAACCGGTGATCCAATTTTCTTTATTCCTGGCGGACCGGGAAATTCCCACGATTATATGCAAGGCGCTTTTGGGCAATATTACAAAACCAATACGGTGGTGTTTTTTGATTTCTTGGGCAGAGGGAAATCGGATGATGCAAAAAGTAAAAGTGAATATTCAGTTGAAAACGATACCGACCTGATTGAAAAAATAAGAAAACAATTGGGCTTTGAAAAAATATCGATTGTATGACAT
>JAUSOJ010000219.1 GCA_030656195.1 Lutibacter sp. | reverse complement strand
CATCTGTACCAATAAAAAATAAATTATAAACAGATGAAACGAGCCATAACAAATTTTGATACACAGCAGAATGATTAATAGCGACTGCATCTGTACCAATAAAAAATAAAAGATAAACAGATGAAACGTGCATAACAAATTTTGACACACAGCAGAATGATTAATAGCGAACCAGCCAGCCGGCAGGCAGGCAGCATCTGTACCAATAAAAAATAAATTATAAACAGATGAAACGAGCCATAACAAATTTTGATACACAGCAGAATGATTAATAGCGACTGCATCTGTACCAATAAAAAATAAATTATAAACAGATGAAAGCTACCATACTTTTTTATAATTTAGCAGCAAACTATTTTAACTCATTTTATTATAATTATGGCAGAAGACAAAGAAAAAGTGGCGAAATTAAAAGCGTTACAATTGGCACTTGATAAATTAGACAAAACCTACGGAAAAGGAACAGTGATGAAAATGGGCGATGTTGCCATCAGTGATATTGAAGCCATTTCAACGGGTTCTTTAGGATTGGATATAGCCTTGGGCGTTGGCGGTTATCCGCGCGGAAGGGTTATTGAAATTTATGGACCGGAATCATCTGGTAAAACCACATTGGCCTTGCATGCCATTGCTGAGGCCCAAAAAGCTGGAGGTATTGCTGCATTTATTGATGCGGAACATGCTTTCGACCGATTTTATGCGAAAAATTTAGGGGTTGATATTGACAATTTAATTATTTCCCAACCAGATTACGGAGAACAAGCATTGGAAATTGCCGACAATTTAATCAGTTCAGGCGCCATTGATATTGTGGTGATTGACTCCGTTGCCGCTTTAACGCCAAAAAGTGAAATTGAAGGCGAAATGGGCGATTCCAAAATGGGATTGCACGCGAGATTGATGTCGCAAGCGCTTCGTAAATTGACAGGAACCATCCATAAAACAAATTGTACCGTTATATTTATCAACCAATTGCGTGATAAAATTGGCGTGATGTTTGGAAATCCAGAAACTACAACAGGTGGTAACGCACTTAAATTTTATGCCTCTATTCGTTTGGATATCAGAAGAAAAACGCAAATTAAAGATGGTGAAAAAGTAATAGGAAATGCCACAAAAGTTAAAGTGGTGAAAAATAAAGTTGCCCCGCCTTTTAGAACCGCCGAATTTGATATTATGTACGGTGAAGGCATTTCTAAAGATGGAGAAATATTGGATTTGGGTGTTGAGCTTGGCATTGTGAAAAAAAGCGGATCCTGGTTTAGTTACGGCGAAACCAAGTTAGGTCAAGGTCGCGATGCGGTGAAAGTTTTGATTAAAGACAATCCTGAATTGTCTGAAGAACTGGAAACAAAAATCAAAAATGAGATCAATGCAATAAGTAAAAAAGATTAGGAAACTTATTTTTTAAAAATTGGCATAAAAACGGAAGGAAGTGAGTTATTGATTCACTTCCTTTTTTTGGCTAATAATCTTATAAAAAGAGCTCAGAACCCAATTACAGACACCTGAAAAACAAAAAAATTCAAAATATTTTTAATAGCCAATAATAGTTTAACTTTGCGAAAAATAAAATACAATTCAAAATATTTTTTTAACATTAGCCTTTCCTATTTCTTTTGAAAAAAACTAGCGTAAAAACATTGATCGGGAGAACAGACGTTGTTGACTTTCCCAAACTTGAGTTGTTTAATATTGATATTAAAGTCGATTCGGGTGCCTTTACCTCTAGTTTTCATTGCCATAGCATAGAGGAGGTAAATAATGTGTTGAAATGTCAGTTTTTAGATCCTAAACATGAAAAATACCACGAAAAATATTTTACATTCACCGAGTTCACCCAAAAAATGGTAAAAAGTTCTAACGGAATTATCGAAAACCGGTATCTGATTAAAACCGAAATACTTATTTTTAATGAAATTCATTCCATTGAACTTTCTTTAACAGAAAGAGGTTCTATGAAATTCCCCGTGCTGTTGGGAAGAAAGTTTCTGACAAAGAAATTTGTTGTAGATGCTGCAAAAAAAAATCTGTCATTTAAAAATATAGTGATTAAAATTTAAGAAAACACATCGTATGAAAATTGTAGTTTTATCAAGAAATCCAAATTTATATTCAACAAAAAGACTTGTTGAAGCCGGAAGGATTCGAAATCATGAAATGTTGGTGGTAGATCATTCGAAATGTGATATCATTATTGAAAAAAAGAAACCGGCCATAAGATACAAACATGAATTATTGTTGGATATTGATGCCGTAATCCCTAGAATTGGCGCTTCCGTAACTTTTTTCGGTACGGCCGTGGTGCGTCAATTTGAAATGATGAAAGTTTTTACCGCCATTGAATCTCAAGCCTTGATGCGCTCAAGAGATAAATTGAGAAGCTTACAAGTATTGTCGCGCGCCGGTTTGGGTTTGCCAAAAACGGTATTCACCAACTATTCAAAAAACGTGAAAGATGTTATTAAAGATGTTGGCGGAACACCTTTGGTGATTAAATTATTGGAAGGAACGCAAGGTTTGGGTGTTGTTTTGGCTGAAAATGACAATGCGGCCGAATCGGTGCTGGAAGCTTTTAACGGACTTCAGGCTAGGGTAATCGCACAGGAATTCATTAAGGAAGCCGGAGGTGCAGATATTCGTGTATTTGTGGTAGACGGCGTGGTTGTTGGCGCTATGAAAAGACAAGGGAAAGAAGGCGAATTTCGTTCAAACCTGCATAGAGGAGGAACTGCCGAACTCATAAAATTATCTATTGATGAAGAAAATGCGGCTTTAAAAGCTGCACGAATTATGGGTTTGGGAATTGCCGGAGTAGATATTTTGCAATCCGCTAGAGGTCCGCTTATTTTGGAAGTTAATTCTTCTCCCGGATTGGAAGGCATAGAAGGCGCTACTGGAGTTGATATTGCAGGAAAAATAATCCATTATATTGAGCGGCATGCCTAATGATTTTAAAATTCTTTATCATAAAGTAGGATATGGCGAAACGGTTCAAATCAAAATGGATATTGCCCGTTTAAACACACATTCCAAAATTGAAGTACCTATTATTGTGTCCAGAGGACATACAGACGGACCGTGTTTGCTGTTAATTGGCGGAATTCACGGAGATGAAACCAATGGCGTTGAAATTGTGCGTCAAATAATTGCAAGTGGGCAAAATAAACCTCAAAAAGGAACGGTTATTTGTATTCCGTTATTGAATGTATTTGGTTTTTTAAATCAGAAAAGAGAATTTCCGGACGGAAGAGATTTAAACAGGGCGTTTCCGGGTTCTAATAAGGGCTCCTTGGCAAGCAGATTTGCCTATCATTTAATGAGCAAAGTGATTCCTAAAGTAGATTATTGTATCGATTACCATACTGGGGGCGCTCAGCGATTTAATTATTCTCAGATTAGAATTGACACTAATGATGAAGATACCTTAAAGTTGGCCAATGTATTTGGCGCTCCGTTTATTGTACACAGTAAAAGTCAAGAAAAAACATTTAGGAAATCCATGGTTGATTTGGGAAAAAAAGTGTTGCTTTTTGAAGGCGGAAAATCATTGAGTTTGGATAAAAATGTTACAAAAGCCGGAATTCAGGGCGCTATTAACATTATGCACCATTTGGGAATGAGAGATTTTACTTCAAAAATTTCAAAACCAAATTTAGAACCCGCGCCAATCATCATTAAGAATTCACGATGGATTAGAGCCACCTATTCCGGAATGTACCGATCTTACATCAGTGTTGGACAAAAGGTTGAAAAAGGCGCTAAACTAGGCAGTATTTCTGATCCGTTTGGGGAATTTGAAAAAATATTTAAAAACAAACAGGAAGGATATATTTTGAATTCAAACCACTCTCCGATTGTCATACAAGGCGATGCGCTGTTATATATTGGTTTCGAATAAATAAGTGTTAAAAGCAGCAAACATATCATTTGGGTACACTTCAAAAGAAGTCATAAAAAATATTAGCTTCAAAGCCAATAAGGGCGATTATATTGCCATAATTGGAGAAAGCGGTTCAGGAAAAAGCACGTTGCTCGAAATTATTTACGGACTGCTGCATATTGATAAAGGCACTGTTTTTTGGAATGATGAAAAGTTGCTCGGCCCAAATTTCAGGTTGATTCCCGGTGAGGATTTTATAAAATATTTGCCGCAGGATTTCGATTTAATGCCTTACACAACGGTTGAAGAAAATATAGGTAAATACATCTCGAGCCAGGATAAAAACAAGGGCAAACGCATAAAAGAATTGCTAAAAGTGGTTGACATGACTGAGTTTTCCCAAACAAAAGTCAAAAACCTGAGCGGCGGCCAAAAACAACGTGTCGCCATTGCCAAAGTGATGGCCAAAGAACCTGAAGTTTTATTGCTCGACGAGCCTTTTAGCCACATCGATAATTTCAGAAAAAACAAGCTGAGAAGAGATCTTTTTAGGTATCTAAAATCGAAAAATATTTTATGCATTGTTGCAACGCATGATACCACCGATGCACTTTCTTTTGCTGATAAAATCTTGGTGATCAGAAATGGAAAACTAATTGCAAACAAAGCTCCCGAAGCATTGTACACAAATCCGAAAAACGCCTATATCGCTTCGTTTTTTGATGAAATCAATAAAATTCCATTAAGTGAAATTGATTCAAACGACATTTCCAAAAAATCAGTTTTGTTATATCCCAATCAGATTAAATTGGCAGAAAAAGAAGGGTTTAAAGCGACGGTGATTGCTTCTTATTTTAAAGGAAGTTATTATTTAATTGAAGCTGTTTTAAACAAAACCACCTTGTTTTTTGAACATCCCTCAACGTTAGAAAGCAATCAAAAGGTGTTTTTGGAATTCATAAAAAAATAACCAATTAGCCATTTATTTATTTTCGATTGGCAATGAAACAAAAACGCGGGTTCCATTATTTTCATTGTTTTCAATCCAAATAGATCCTTTGTTTATCGTTAAAAACTCTTTACAAAGTTTTAATCCCAATCCGGTTCCTGTTTCTTTATCAGTTCCCAAAGTAGAGACAAGGTTGTCTATTTCAAAAACTTTTAATTGAGCATCCTTTCTGAGGCCAACTCCGTTATCAACAATTGCGATGGTGCAGCTGTTGTTGATTTCATCAATTTTATCCAAAATAATTTCAATTTTTCCGCCGGCTGGCGTAAATTTTATGGCATTTGAGATAAGATTTCTAATAACGGTATCTATCATATCAAAATCGGCATAAACAAAAAGTTCGCTATCAAAATTACATTGCAACGTGAGATTTTTCAACCTGACTTGGGCATTAAATAGGCGTATGTTGTTAGTTACAATTACATGAAGATTTATTTGGGAAGGCTCATAAACAATCAATCCGGAATTTGCATTGGCCCATTTCAATAAATTATCCAATAATGAAAATGTATTTTTGCTGTTTTGGTAAAGTGCACTGGTCAATTTTTCTCTTTTGTCATCACTAATGTTATTTAACCAAAGCAGTTCTCCAATTTGCTGCAGACTTCCTAATGGCCCTCTTAGATCGTGCGCAATAATGGAGAAAAATTTGTCTTTGTTTTTGTTTAATTCACTAAGTTTTAAATTGTCATTCTCAATAATTTTATTGTCGACTTCTTTCAAGATAAAAAGTAACAATAAAGGAATGATAAAATTAAGAATCAGGAAAATAGCAAGCGGTATTATCAGCAGATACTTTGTTGAAGTTATTTCTACGCCAACATCTAAATACGCCCCTAATGAACGCACTAAAAGCACAACAGCAATTACACCCAACAGGTAACCGGTGATATGCTGTATTTTGGTTTTCCCTTTTTCCGTTAGCAGGATGTTGGCGATAAACGCATAGATAATTGCGGCACTTAATGACACAACAGCCATTCGATTGTTAACAGAAGCGGTGCTAAAAAAACTTAAAAAAACAGAAAGAAATAACGGAATAAGAAGAAATCGTTTAAAATGTTTTGAATCAAATTTACGTTCTATAACGGCAATGCAATAAATTTCGTAAAAAATAACAAATAAAATGATGGTGGTATTTGCAATAATTCCTATGGGTTTTGGCAAACCGTCACGCAATGAAAGCATCATTAAAAATATAATGCCCAATACCCTTGCGAGCATAAAAATGTTAATAATGGGGTTTTTTACTTTGTATAGTTTAACATAAGTGACAAACAGAGAAATGACAAATATATTTGTGGCTGCCGAAAAAAGGAACAACGTTTTTACATCAATATCTATCATAATTTCTGATTTACGATTTTAGTTTTGGGTTTCAAGTTTCAGGTTTCAGGTTTGTCGAAGCCTAAATAACGTTGACCAAATTTGACATTAATTTATTGTTTAATGCTCTTTTAAATTTTTAAAACGTCTGTCCCCATAGCTATCTGAACTTCCCTGATTAGTGTTGACCGGTTTTTATTAATTTTTCGTTATCAAAAATAGTAAAAATTGGTTTAGGATTAAGTTGATTATTTAACCATTTATTTTCAAAATCTACAGGACTTAATTTACCAATATTA
>JAUSOJ010000201.1 GCA_030656195.1 Lutibacter sp. | reverse complement strand
AAAAATAGCCGCAATTGCGGCTATTTTTTTATTGTTTTTTCTGAATTAATTCCCTTTAGTCAGCGCTAAAAACTCCTTTTAAAAAACCCAATCCGTAGCCTGTGAATTGTATCAATGTTGTTACAAGACTTAAAGCGGCAACGGAAATTTTTTTGTTTTTAAATAATGAATCCAAAATTAACGCCACAAAATAAATTAAAAATAACGCTGCAAGTAACTTAAACCCTAAAAACAGCAATACAATTGATGCAGTAAAAAACAGCATGAAAAGTATTGGAAACCAATAGGTAATTTTTCCTGTATCGGGATATTTACGGTTTAAAAATGGCCGCGCATTTCCGAAAAGGTAAGTTTGCCTAAAAAACTGCTTCAATGAAGTTCTTCTTTTATGGTACACAAAAGCATTTTCAATAAATTGCGTATGAAAGTTATTTTCCCACAATCTGAAAGTTAAATCGATATCTTCGCCAATTTTCATAGTGCTAAAACCACCAATGATCCTGAATGCCAATCTGGATAACCCAAAATTAAAACTGCGGGGTTGAAATCTATCGACTGAATTTTTACTTCCCCTAATTCCACCAGTTGTCAAAAAGGAAGTCATACTGTAATTTATTGCTTTTTGAACAGTTGTAAAGGAATCAAGTGCAGCATCGGCACCGCCAAATGCATCCGTATAATTTTGATCTAAGGCATCATCAACTTCAGCCAAATAATGAGGAGGAATAATACAATCCGAATCTAAAATGATAAAATAATTACCCGTAGCCAATTCCATGCCCAAATTTCTGCTGGCTCCTGCTCCGCTATTTTCTTTATAATGATATTTTATGTTTAAACGATCTGTATATTTTGAAACAATTTCATCCGATTTTAAGGTAGAACCATCTTCAATAACAAGCACTTCAAAATCTTCGGTAAAAGTTTGCTTGGTCAAACTTTCCAGCAACTCATCAATTTCTTGAGGCCGATTAAAAACAGGAATGATAATAGAATAATTAAGTTTCAAATGTTAAAATTTATGGCTAATGTATACGTTTTAAAACAAAAAAAGCACAAATTCAAAAATTTGTGCTTTTTTTGTTTTTATATAGCCCTATTCTTCTTCAATATTCAGTTCTAACTCTTGTAAAATTTGTTCACCTGTTGCCTTATATAATTCAAGATTGTCAATTTCAAAGTTATCAATATAATCAAACTTTTCATTATTTTCAGAACTTGCCAAATTTACAAATAACTTGGCCGATTTGCTAAACTTCTCATCATATTGGCTATTTACAACCAATAAATATCCCATAATTATATTTCCTGCCATTTCAACCAATCGTCTTGCTTGGAAATCCAAATATTCGGTATTGTTAAATTCCATCACTTTTTGGCTGGCCAATTCATATTTAGCAGTCATTTTTTGAAGTTTTTCTTTTATTGCAGTATCCTCTCCGATAACCTGACTTTCATACTGTTTTATTTGCTCCAGGAAAACGCCTGTAGTCACTCCTTTTATAGCTGCAACTGCCTGTAATTGGGTAGTTCCTTCGTAAATTGAAGTAATTCTGGCATCTCTGTAAATCCGTTCAATTGGAAAATCTTGCATAAAACCGGTTCCTCCATGAATTTGTAAAGAATCGTAAGCCATTCTGTTACAAGCCTCACTCGCAATTAATTTGATAAGCGGCGTAAAAACATTTGCCAGTTTTGAATAGTTTTTCATCTCATTTCTTTCCTCTGTTTCTAAAGTGCCGTCCCTTAAAACTTCTTCATATACTTTAACAATATCAACAAATCTGGTTGTCTCATAAAGCAGGGAACGCAATGCATCCAAGCGTACTTTCATATTGGTAAGCATTTCATAAACTGCAGGGAATTTAACAATGAATTTTCCAAATTGTGCCCTTTCCTCCGCATATTTTAATGCTTCTCTATAAGCTGCATCTGCAATTCCTACGGATTGTGCCCCAACACCTAAACGTGCGGAATTCATTAAAGCCATGACATACTTAATCAGTCCAAATCGTTCCTTTCCCACCAATTCGGCAGGCGCATTTTTGAATACCAATTCACAGGTTGGCGAACCTTTTATTCCTAATTTTTTTTCTAAATGCCTAACTTCAACCGCATGATTTGTGCGATCATAAATAAACATAGACAATCCTCGGGCATCCGTGGTGTTTTCTTCTGAACGGGCTAAAACCAAAGAAAGATCCGCATCACCATTGGTAATAAACCGTTTAACGCCATTTAATATCCACGTGTTGTTTTCTTTATCAAAAGTCGCTTTCAGCTTTACAGATTGCAAATCAGAACCTGCATCGGGCTCTGTTAAAACCATTGCGGCAGTTACGCCGTCCCTGTTAAAACGAGGTAAATATTTATCTCGTTGTTCTTCAGAACCAAATTCGTAAATGGTTTCTGCACAATCTTGCAGTCCCCAAATATTGGCAAAACCCGCATCGGCTCTCGCAACCATTTCTGCAGCCATCACATAAGGCAGCAACGGAAAGTTTAATCCGCCATACTTTCTTGGCAACGACATTCCGATTAAACCGGCATCATACAATGCTTTATAATTTGCGGTAGTTCCTTTGGCATAAACCACCTCGTTATTTTCAATATGTGGCCCTTCAAGATCAACACCACCAGCATTTGTTGCTATCGTATCAGCACAAATTTCACCAACAATTTCAAGTATTTTTTCATAGGTGTCAATGGCATCATCATGATTTAAAGGCGCAAAATCGTATTCTTCTGATTCCTTAAAATTTCGCTCTTTTAATTTTACAATTTTTTTGACGATTGGATGTTCCAAATGAAATTTAAAATCTGGCGTATCTTTGAAAAAATTATTCATTTTATTATTTTTTAGATTGTGGGAGCTTTATCAAAAATCTAAGTAATTTATACAAAACCCCTTATTTTTAATTACCAATTATTTTGCATTCTCTTTGTAATACTTAATCATTTTTGGAACAACAACCCCAACATCTCCATGAATTACATAATCGGCTAATTTGTTTATTGGCGCATCAGGATCATTATTAATTGAAATAATCATAGA
>JAUSOJ010000197.1 GCA_030656195.1 Lutibacter sp. | reverse complement strand
ATGTTTCTTATTTGGGATATCAATCGATAAAATTAAAAATTACCAACGATTTACTGAAAGGAAACGAGTTGGTGATTGAATTGTACGAAAGAACGGAACCGATGGATGAGGTTGTGGTGAGTTCCCACAAACTGATTGGTGTTTTAGAAATTGACGCCAAAAATGTCCCAAAAGATAAATATGCACGAATTCACATAAGCGGAGTGCCACAAACTTATGAAGTTGGCACCAGACAGCGTAAAGAATTTAATTCGCCCATTGATGCACTTTTTAGGCCGATAGATTATGTGTACAATATGTTCGGGAAAAGTCCGGCCCAATTAAAAAAGCTAAAGAAACTTAAAGACGACGACCATCTTAGAAATATGTTGGAAGCCAAGTTTAACAGGGAATTGTTGATGGAATATTTGGGAATGACCGCCGTAGAGTTAAATGAATTGTTAAATGAATGCAACTACTCCGATTATTTCATAAAATCTGCCAGCGATTTGCAACTTATTGAAGCTGTGCTGCTTTGTTACGAAAACCACAAAGCCATTAAAAAAGGAAGTACAATTAAAGAAAAATAAGGCCCCCTAACCCCCGAAGGGGGAATTAATTATTAACAAATTACAATCCATCTAGACTTTAAGTAATAAAACTCCCTTTCCTTTGGAAAGGGCTGGGGATAGGATAAACAAGTTTCTATTTGGCCACCAGCTCATCCAACAATTTTCTAATTTTATTGCTGTTCCAATCGGCTGAGCCAGTTTTGGCAATCAGAATATTTCCTTCTTTATCAATTAAATAAGTTGCCGGAATGCTGTTGGTTTTGGTGAAACTATTTGGCGGAGCGCTTACGGCATTGTATACAGGTAAATCATATCCGTTTTTATTAAAAAATCCCTCAACAATAGGCCAATCTTCATTGGTTACAAACACAAAAGAAACTTTGTCTTTATAGTCGGCATATAATTTTTGAATCATGGGCATTTCTGCACGACAAGGCGGACACCAGGTTGCCCAAAAGTTCACAAAAATAACTTTATTTTCTAGTTCTTTAAAATTGATGCTTTCAGCATTTAATCCCTTTAAATCCCATTCGTAAGAACTCAATTTTTCACTTTTTTCAACCTCTTTTACGGAAGGAGAAAAAGCAATCTGACGCATAAACCATTCTCTTGAAGGCGAATACAACAACACCGCTATGGCAATTACAAAAATAATATTTGAAATGGATTTTTTATTTAGTTTGAAATTCATAAATTTTTGTTTTATGGTTAGTTGGAATACTTACAATTACCTTACGCTTCAACATAAAAAAACCTTTGAATTTCAAAGGTTTTTTTATATTAAAATTGTAACTAACCTATTATTAATCGGTTACTTTTTAAGTTTTCCCAATATTTCAGCAACTTTTTCGCCAATTTTAGCAGGAGATTCCACAACGTGAATTCCGTTTTCTCTTAAAATTTCCATTTTAGCTTGTGCGGTATCATCTTTTCCTCCAACAATAGCGCCTGCGTGACCCATTGTTCTTCCTTTTGGTGCAGTTTGACCGGCAATAAAGCCAACCACTGGTTTTTTATTTCCGTTTTCTTTTATCCAACGGGCTGCTTCAGCTTCCAACTGGCCTCCTATTTCGCCAATCATTACAATAATTTCGGTTTCAGGATCATTCATTAACAGTTCAACCGCTTCTTTTGTGGTAGTTCCAATAATTGGATCTCCACCAATACCAATGGCTGTTGTAATTCCATAACCTTTTTTCACCACTTGATCGGCAGCTTCATAAGTTAAAGTTCCAGATTTTGAAACAATGCCCACATTTCCTTTTTTGAAAATAAAACCTGGCATAATGCCAACTTTTGCTTCGCCTGGAGTAATTACGCCCGGACAGTTAGGTCCAACCAATCTGCAGTCTTTATTGTCGATATAAGCTTTCACTTTTACCATATCGGCAACTGGAATTCCTTCCGTAATACAAATAATTACTTTAATTCCTGCGGCAGCGGCTTCCATTATAGCATCAGCGGCAAATGCCGGCGGTACAAAAATGATTGAAGTGTCTGCTTTAACCTGATCAACTGCATCTTGAACTGTATTAAAAACAGGTTTGTCTAAGTGAGAAGTTCCTCCCTTACCGGGAGTTACGCCACCAACAACATTTGTTCCATACTCGATCATTTGGGTTGCGTGAAAAGTGCCTTCACTTCCAGTAAATCCTTGTACAATTATTTTTGAATCTTTATTGACTAAAACGCTCATTGAAGTATATTTTGATTAAAGTATTTTTTTTGTGTTACAAAAGTAATTTTTTCTACACTGACAACAGGAGATTTTATTACTTTTTTTGGTTTTTTATCATTTGTTTTATTTCGGCCATTTCTTTCAATTTCAATCTTGATTCTTCTACCGGTGTTCCAAAATAACTTATACCTCCTTTTATGGATTTTGTTACGCCTGTTTGCCCTAAAACAACAGCGCCTTCACCAATGGTAATGCCGCTGGTTGTGCCCACTTGTCCCCATAAAGTGACATTGTTTTCAATGATAACGCAACCGGCAATTCCTGTTTGTGAAGCAATTAAACAATTTTCACCAATTACAGTATCGTGTCCAACCTGAACCTGATTGTCTATTTTTGTGCCTTTTTTATTGGTTGTTTTTGCAGAAACGCCCCGATCAATGGTACAAAGAGCGCCAATATCAACATTGTCTTCAATAAGAACACTTCCTCCGGAAATTAATTTATCATAACCGGTTGGCC
>JAUSOJ010000182.1 GCA_030656195.1 Lutibacter sp. | reverse complement strand
CGGATTTCCGTCGAAACCAGTGCTTGCAATGCCTATCTGAGGTTTTTTCATGTCTTCATCCGTCAAACCAACGCCGTATAACATGGCTTGGGCTGCAGGCTGCGTTTCATCTTGTGTGACTCTTTTGCTGTATTTATTTAGTTGCATTTATATTTGTAATTTTTTACTTCTGTTAAAATTTATTGATAAAACCTTGGTTTTAATCGCCGTTTAAAATAAACGGCAAATTTAAACCTGTCATTTGTTATGAGCCTTTGGCATTTGTTTATTTTACAGTATCCACTTGCTGTTAATTATCGTTATATTTCTGTTTTTCATTTAGTTAACCCTATTTTTTTTACAATGATTATACCATAAAAAAAACCTTCCTAATTGTTATTAGGAAGGTTTTTAAAGTTTTTTTACTCAAACTAAATCATCATCCTAACCTCCTTGTGAAATAATCACAGCGGCACGAATAGAGACGATATTTAGAATTACTTGATTCATTTGAGGCAAATATGGGAATTAATTATTGAAAATTAGGCATAAAATGTTCAATTTTTTTGGTTTTTATGATAAAAACCAAGTTAAAAATTAGAAAAAAATCAATTCCATTGAAATTTATTTAACCGCAAAAAAACATAGAAAATGAGCAAAGAGCAAAGTTTTAGGCAAAGTTCGCTATTTTTCTTTGTGCAACTTCATGGTTCTCCAAGAAACTCCTTGTAATTAAAAGCTATTACACAGAGATTCACAAAGGAAAAAACACAAAGGTTCACAAAGTTTGAAGGCACAATAAATCAATGGCATATTTATTTTTAACCGCAAGGAGTAATTTTGATTGTTTAATATTTGATTAAGCGATTTTATAAATCGTAAATCGTAAATCTAAAATCGTAAATCGATGTGCGTTAGGGATTGAAGCGGAAATACTTTTTAGCGATTTTTCATCGCTAAAAAGATTGTAACGGAAAGCCCGACCCGCCAGCTGGCGGGTAACGCCCAAAACTTCTAAATATAAATTGTTGTAATAATTAGCATTAAACCAAATTTTTATTTCACCAATTTCCCGGCTTTTTGGCGAATGATTTCTTCAATGGAAATATGCTGAATTTTGCTTTCCAGCCACGACAAGATGTCCAGGTATAAAAAAGCGCGTTTTTCATAAGGGTGATCTTCAAATTTAAGCAACTCCTCGTGTAAATTGACAAATGCTTTGTGCAATTCCTGCGGATAAATATTTTTTAGGTTTTTTAGGAACTGGATCATTTTGCGCTGTACCTGATGCAAATCGTTCATTTTGATTAAAAACTGATAGGTGGAAACAATCAGTTTTTCAATATTGTCGTCCAAACCGGCATCATAATGTGCCACTAAATTTAACACACGGGAAAAGCACAAAAGGTCTTCACGCATTTTAAGCTCTTTGTTGTCGATAATTTTTTCAAGGTAAAAAATGCATTCCTCATTTTTGCCGGCGCCAAAATACATACAGGCAATTTTATAGTAAAAAACCATGATATGATGCGCATCAATATTGCTTTCATATTTGGGGATTTCCTTCAATAAAGTAGACACAAAACCCAAGCCTTCGGTAAATTTTCCCTCGAGAAAATAATAATTCAATTTATTTTGGTTGAAGTATAAAAACGCCAAAGTTTTGGTGTTTTCATTCAGCGTAATATTTTCGTTTTTGATGTCGGATGTCAGATTTTTCAAGACATTGTTGTATTTTGTCTTGTGCTTGATCAAATAAAGGGATTCCAGCAAATAATTGACGCCTTTTAAATAAAATACCGGATTCTGGATTTTCATTTCAGGGTTTTCCTCAAACAAATCGACCCATTTTTGGGAATATCGGTAACTCAGCACAAAATCCTGCAAAATAAAGCTGTGCCACAAATAGGCCTGATACAAAAACAGTTTTTCCCTGAAACCCAATTCAGAAAATTTGTATTTTGGCAACTTCTTTTCAAAATAGGCCGTTACTTTTTTCAATCCTTCATCGTCTTTCACATAGCCTTCTTTCAAAAACAAGCTGTACAATTGCAGGGAAAGGTTCGACAATTTGCTGATGCGCACATTTTTTAAACTCAATTCTTTTGCCTGAATAGCCAATTCATCGGCCCTGTTGCTCATGCTTCGGGTAATGTATTGCGATTCGATTACTTTTTCGAACTCCACAATTTCATAGGCCAAATTGTTTTCCCCAGTATTTAACGACAGCTCTTTTGCCTTATCTAAAATTTTCAAACTCTGCTTGTACAAGCCTTTGTTGTATAAAATTGAAGCAAAATCGAATTGCTCCCGAATATGCGCCCGTACATTTTGATGCACCGGATTGAAGCGCAGACTCACCAAAATTTGTTTGTACAAATGCGCTTTTGTGTTCGATATTTGTTGCTTTTTGATGTTTGTTTTGCTTAAAATCAGTTCATCATCATACTCCGTTACTTTGTCCAATAAATTAAACAAGGCCATAAAGTTAGCCTCTGCATTTCCGCCCAATCGGCCTGCATACAGTTTAAATTGCCGCTTTTCCGATTTAGAAAGGGACTTCACCAACATAAAAAGCGCATCTTTTTGATCAATAGCCATTGTAACCAAATTATTTTTATTGTATTGAACAGCAGTATTTTAACTATTCAGTTTTAGGGTTGAATATAGTAAACCATCCTATTTACAAAAGTATATAAAAAATCCATACCCCTATTTTTGACAATCTATAATGTGATAAAATAAATCGAAAATGAGTATAAATAACGTTCAAATTTTTGACACAGCCTTAAGAGATGGGGAGCAAGTGCCTGGCTGTAAGTTAAATACTGAACAAAAACTGATCATTGCAAACCGACTTGATATATTAGGCGTGGATGTGATTGAGGCCGGTTTTCCAGTTTCAAGTCCGGGCGATTACAATTCGGTCTTGGAAATTTCAAAAATAATTAAAAACGCCACTGTTTGTGCATTGACACGTGCGAATCAAAAAGATATTGAAGTTGCCGCTGCGGCCCTAAAATACGCCAAACGTCCGAGGATTCATACCGGAATCGGCACTTCAGATTCCCATATTATCTATAAATTCAATTCGACCCAGGATAAAATAATTGAACGTGCCATTGAGGCGGTTTCTTACGCGAAAAAATTTGTGGAAGATGTGGAGTTTTATGCTGAAGATGCAGGAAGAACCAGCAATGAATTTTTGGCCAAAGTTTGCGAACAGGTGATAAAAGCCGGCGCAACCGTTTTAAATATTCCCGATACCACAGGCTATTGTTTGCCCGATGAATATGGCGCCAAAATAAAATTTTTGAAGGAAAATGTGAAGGGAATTCACAACGTGATCATTTCCTGCCATTGCCACAACGATTTGGGTTTGGCCACCGCCAACGCCATTGCCGGCGTTCAAAACGGTGCACGCCAAATTGAATGCACCATCAACGGCATTGGAGAACGTGCCGGAAATACCGCTTTGGAAGAAGTCGTCATGATTTTAAAACAGCATCCATATTTAAATTTAGACACCAATATCAATACCCGATTATTGTACGAAACCAGCCAGTTGGTGCAACAAAGCATGGGAATGATCGTACAGCCAAACAAAGCCATTATTGGTGAAAATGCCTTCGCGCACAGTTCGGGAATTCACCAGGATGGCGTGATTAAAAACCGTGAAACCTACGAAATTATCAATCCTGCCGATGTTGGCGTCAATGAATCTTCCATCATATTAACTGCAAGAAGCGGAAGGGCCGCCTTGGCTTACCGCGCCAAAAATGTGGGTTACGACCTGACAAAAATTGAATTGGACGATATTTATCCGCAGTTTTTGCAATTTGCCGACCATCACAAAGAAGTGAACGACAACGACCTTCACCATTTGATGGAGTTGAACCGAATCTTTAAATCAAGTATCGCTATTTAATTTTTAGTTAAAAAAACAAAGACCACAATTGTCCGTTACAAAATAATGATTATTTTAACGGGATGATTCGTCAGGTCGCGGCATGCAATTCTGCAACGGCCTTTAAAATGAAATACGACTTATGAAAATAAAAATAGCAGTGCTTCCGGGTGATGGAATTGGTCCGGAAGTCACCCAACAAGCCATCAAAGTTTTAAATGCGATTGCAGAAAAATACAACCACACTTTCGACTATGAAAAAGCGGTAGTTGGTGCCAAAGCCATTGATGAAACAGGAGATCCGTTGCCGGAAGAAACCCTGAAAATTTGCGCAAATTCCGATGCTATTTTATTTGGCACCATTGGCGACCCAAAATATGACAGCAACCCGAATGCAAAAATTCGTCCGGAACAAGGCCTGATTAAACTTCGAAAAAGTTTGGGATTGTTCGCCAATATTCACCCATTAATTACCTATAATTCCTTAATTCACCGGTCAAATTTAAAGAAAGAAGTGATTAAAGGAACCGATTTTGTGATTTACAGGGAAGTCACCAGCGGCATTTATTTTGGGGAGAAAAAATTAAGCGAAGACGGAAATTCCGCTTCCGACAATTGCACCTATACGTCAGATGAAATTGACCGAATTGCCCACTTGGCGTTTAAGGCGGCACACATCCGAAGAAAAAAACTGACTTTGGTAGACAAAGCCAATGTGCTGGAAACATCACGACTTTGGCGCAAAAGAGTGCTGGAGATTTCAAAAATTTATCCTGATGTAAAAGTGGAATTTTTATTTGTTGACCATGCCGCAACGCAGCTTATTTTAAATCCGAGGCAATTCGACGTTATTTTAACCGAAAATATGTTTGGCGATATTTTAACCGATGAAGCCAGCGTTATTTCTGGTTCGGTTGGCTTGCTGGCTTCTGCATCCGTTGGAGAACACAACGCTTTGTTTGAGCCCGTTCACAGCTATTATCCGCAGGAAAAAGGTAAAAATATCGCCAATCCGCTGGCCACAATTATAGCTGCAGCGATGTTACTGGATCATTTTAATTTGTATGATGAAGCAGAAAACATTCGGGTCGCCGTTGAAAAATCCATCGAATTGAACATTTCAACACCCGATTTAAACACAACAAACCATTTTTCAACCACCAGTGTCGGGAATTTTATCAGCGATTTTATTTTGGATGATGAAAATACGTTTTACAACAAACACAATATAGATTTGGGGCAGTCGACTATTATCTAGCCCCCTAACCCCCGAAGGGGGAACTGTTATCTAAAAATCAATGATTAAATAATTAAATTGACTAATCGTAAATCAAAAATCGATTATCGTAAGTCTTATAAATTTTTTGTCATCATTCCTTTAATTCCCTCTTTGGGGTTAGTGGCTTTTGTTTAATTTTGCGCTATGGAAAAACATGAAAGTTTTATTGATGCCCTAAACTACCGCCGATCGGTAAGGGTTTATGACGATGCGAAGGAACTTGACGATGAGATTGTAAAAAAATGCATTCAGCAAGCCACCTTGGCGCCCAACAGCAGCAATATGCAGTTGTGGGAATTTCACCATGTGACTTCAACAGATTTGCTAAAAAAATTGGCGGAGGCTTGTTTGGGTCAGCCTGCGGCAACTACCGCAAAACAAATGGTGGTGGTTGTGGTTCGGAAGGATTTATGGAAACATCGAGCCAAAAGCAACCTCAACAACCTTCAGCAATTATTTGGAAATAAACCGAAGGAAAAACAAAGTTCACGAGAGAAATTCGCGCTTAATTATTACGGTAAATTAATGCCTTTTGTATACGGCGAATTCCTGGGACTGTTTGGTTATCTGAAATTTCTCATCTCCTGGGCAACCGGAATTTTCAGACCAACCTATCGCCAATTACGCAATTCGGATTTGCGTATCGTTGCCCATAAAAGTGCGGCATTGGCGGCGCAAACCTTTATGTTAAGCATGGCAGCCGAAGGTTACGACACCTGTCCGATGGAAGGAAGTGACACGCTTCGCATCAAAAAAATATTGAAATTGCCTTTAAGCAGTGAAATTAATATGGTGATTTCCTGTGGCATCCGAAAGCCTGAAGGCGTTTACGGGGAGCGTTTTCGCATTCCTTTTGAAGAAGTTTACAAACATTGGTCGTAATTTTTAACATTAACCGTCAAACCAGCTTATGACAACAGCAGAAATTATCAATCAGATTATCTCAAACAAAAACAGGCCACATTTAAATTTCAGTCTGAAACACAAGACCGAAAAATTTACGGACAACCTGTTTTATACCTTGTTTGATTCAGGCGCCTGCGTTTCAAAAAATATTGAACAGCTGGAAATTGATTTTAAGGAAGTGTACAAATTGGCTTGTTTGGTTCAGGATGGTTCATGCAAAGAAATTTGGAACAACTTCTTGTTAAAATTGCCTGAAATTTTAGAGAATTTAAATTTAGACGCGCTGGAACTCTATGAAAATGATCCGGCTTCAAACAACCTTGAAGAGATTTATTTGGCCTATCCGGGGTTTTACGCCATTGCCATTTACCGGTTCAGCCATGAACTTTTCTTGTTGAAAACCCCTTTAATCCCAAGGCTGATGAGCGAATATGCCCACAGCAAAACGGGAACCGACATTCATCCCGGCGCAACCATTGGCAAAAGCTTTTTTATAGACCACGCCACAGGAACCGTTATTGGAGAAACTTGCGTGATTAAAAACCACGTGAAAATTTATCAGGGGGTTACCTTGGGCGCTTTGCAGGTTGATAAAAATTTGAAAGACACCAAACGCCACCCAACTGTTGAAGATCATGTGACCATTTACGCCAACGCCACCATTTTAGGAGGAAACACGGTAATAGGCGAAAACAGCACCATTGGCGGTAACGTGTGGATTACGGCATCGGTGCCAAAAAATTCCATCGTTTACCATACCCACGAAATAAAGTTAAAACCAAAAAGAAGATGATGAAGAATCAAAGTCTGTTAGATTTTATAGGAAATACGCCGCTCATTAAAGCGAATAATATACTGGTTAAGAAAGGCGTTTCTTTGTATTTAAAACTGGAAGGAAACAATCCGGGAGGAAGCGTTAAAGACCGACCGGCATTGAATATGATCCGTTCGGCTTTTGAACGAAATGATATCAAAAAAGGGGATTATTTAATTGAAGCCACCAGCGGAAACACCGGGATTGCCCTGGCGATGATTGCCCAGCAATATGAAATAAACATAGAATTGGTGATGCCCGAAAACTCGACCAAAGAACGCGTGCAAACGATGGAAGCCTATGGCGCAAAAGTGACTTTAACGCCTGCTTCAGAAGGCATTGAAGGATCCCGAGTTTATGCCGAAAAACAGGTTGCTGAAAAAGGTTTTTATATGCTGGACCAGTTTGCGAATCCCGACAATTGGAAGGCGCATTATAAAACCACAGGTCCCGAAATTTGGCGGGATACCGAAGGACAAATCACCCATTTTGTTTCGGCCATGGGAACTACCGGCACCATTATGGGCACTTCAACCTATTTAAAAGAAAAGAATACCGCCATTCAAATTGTGGGTGCACAACCCGATGACGATTCGAAAATTCCGGGCATCAGAAAATGGTCTCCGGCATTTCTTCCAAAAATATTCGATGCCAAAAAAGTGGATCGGGTGATAGAAGTCACCGAAGCGGAAGCCCGGCTTATGACCAAAAGACTGGCAAAAGAAGAAGGTGTGTTTGCCGGAATGAGCAGCGGCGGCTCGGTAACTGCAGCTTTAAAATTGGCA
>JAUSOJ010000180.1 GCA_030656195.1 Lutibacter sp. | reverse complement strand
GCTATTTCATAGTTAGTGGTTTTAGGTTAAACATTTTATTAGCGTATTGTGTTCTTAAAATTTTACAAACAGAGGATTTTTCTCTTCAGTTGTGTTCAGTGACCATTCTTCCCACTAACTAATTTTGGTGAATATTTAGCATTTTTTAGTTAGTGTTGAAGCGCTTCCTTTAATATTGGGATAATTAAATTTAAAATCCCTTAAAAAATTCTTTAAATTTTTTTAAAAAAGCATCTTGTTCAATTTCAATACCTTTTATTGGTTTTTTAATTAAAATTTGTTCATTTGGATTCAAAATAATTTCAGTAGCTTTTATGTTTAAACCTCCAATTTGAACTTCCAAAACAAGTCCGGGTAGCCCATGGTAATTTTTTGGGCCAAAGTTTACAGGAATTTCAGGTGCATACCAAGCAAAATTATTTTGCTTTCCTAAAATTGCCTTATAGCATAAATAATTACCAATATTTTTAGTTTCCTGCGTAAGATTCCAAATTTCTTTTTTATAATTAACCAACCATAATTCACCTCCATCTTCTTTTTGATAGAATGATGAGTTTGTTTGATTATTACTATAGTATATATCATCACCTCCAGCAACACTTTTTGCCAAATTAATTTTAGAATCAGCTTCTGAATCCATTTTCTCAATTACCTTATAAATTGACTCATTATTATTAAAAATTAAAAGAAAATCAACAGCTTTTATATTTTGTATTATTGCCTGTGCTTTTTGTCTGTCTTCATTTGGAATTTTATCTATTTCAAGATTCTTTGGTTTATCAATGGGTCTTAAAGTAACTTTATATAGTATTCTGCCAGCATATTTTTTTTGAGGGCAAAATGAAATAAAAGTCATTAAAATGAATGTTAATAATATTGTTTTCGTCATAATTTAGATGTAAAAACAAGAGTCAAATTAAATTATTAACTTGACTCTTTAAGTTATTCTAATTGTTTAAACAATCTAAATATATAATCATATACACATCTAGTGCAAAACTCAATTCGGTTCCTCCACTACTCACATCCCAACCGAATTCATCTGCTAAAGCTAAAGTTGCATTTCTAGACGAACGAACACATTCACTTGGGGTGCCATCAACTGAATTGTTTGAATTTATATTTTCTACTATTTCAACATTTGAATTCGCATTCCCCATTGCAACACTAGCAAAAACAAACACCATACTTAAAATTATTTTTTTCATTTTTATAAAATTTAAATTAGTTAATAGCGCATAATTGCGCTTTATTATTTTGTGTATCCGGCGAGGTGCATTACTTTTGCAATACTTCCTCCGTTTGTATAAATTGGCTATTTCATAGTTAGTGGTTTTAGGTTAAACATTTTATTAGCGTATTGTGTTCTTAAAATTTTACAAACAGAGGATTTTTTGCTTCGACTCCGCTCAGCAACCTTACTTTTATTGCGCTCTGCAACCGTTTACTTTTAAAATAATGATGTAATTCCTGTTTAGCAGGAATCGCATATAAAATAATACCAACAAGAATATTAGCCTATGCAAATTTGCATCGGTTCTTCTTTCGTATTTAAATCTAATTTTTGGAAAAATTATAGCAATTGTATTTTCAATGTAGCAATTTATTGCTTGGTTTTAATCTTTCTCTTTACGAATGTAAAAAAAAAAAAAATGACTTTGCAAAATAAATTACATTTTTCACTTGCTTTTTTAAAAATTGATGGTTTATCCTTACTTAAAGTAAGGGAAAACCTTATTATTAAAAACAATTTGTACATATTTGTTTAATGCTTACTTTCGTAAGAACTATAAATATTCATTTAATGACACAATTTACCCTGCTTTTTGCCAGTATTTTAGGCGGTTTGGCCGTTGTTCTTGGTGCGTTTGGCGCGCACGCTTTAAAAAAAATATTGTCGGATGATCAATTAAAAAGCTTTGAAACCGGTGTTAAATACCAAATGTACCACGCTATTGTGTTGCTGATTGTTGGATTTAACTTCAACTTGGAAACCACTTCGGAAAAATATATGGTGTATAGTTTTATGCTGGGTGTACTTTTGTTTTCGTTCAGCATTTACGGATTGGTTATTTCATCGGCAAAAAACAAAAAGTTAACATTTTTGGGTCCCGTTACGCCACTTGGCGGTTTGCTGTTAATTATTGGCTGGGGATTGCTTTTCTACAGTATTTTAAATCTTCCTGTGTAATTACTTTTCTAAAATCTTGTGAATCAATTAACTTTTTTGCACTAAAAAAATTGCTAATTATTTATATATTTGAGCATAAAGTAATAAATCATATAAACAGATGAAACGAGCCATAACAAATTTTGATACACACAGAAATGATTAATGGCGAACAGCAGCTGTACCAATAAAAAATAAATAATAAACAGATGAAATACTACACCTTCATAATCGTTGTTTTTGCATTGATTTTTAATTCGTGCAACAATAAGCCTGCGGAAAAAATTGCAGAGAACATTGCTGTTGAGCAATCATTTAAATATAAAGTTGAAACCATGGTCCCGGATTTGGAACAACCTTGGGGAATGGCTTTTTTACCTGACGGATCGATGCTGATTACAGAGAAGAAAGGCGTGCTTATTCATTTTAAAAACGGAAAAAAAACAATTGTAGAAGGATTGCCAAAAATTGAAAACAACGGACAAGGTGGTTTATTGGATATTATACTGGATCCAAAATATAGGGAAAACGGCTGGATTTATTTTTCTTATGCCGCGAATACAGAAAACGACAATAAAGGCAGTAATACGGCTATTTCAAGAGCGAAACTTGTCAACAACAAATTGGTTAATTTGGAATTGCTTTACAAAGCAACTCCAAACACAAAAAATGGGGTTCACTATGGTTCGCGGTTCGCATTTAACAAAGAAGGTTTTTTGTTTTTCTCTATTGGAGACAGGGGAAATCACAAGGAAAATCCGCAGGACATTACCCGAGATGCAGGTAAAGTTTACAGAATCAACCCAAACGGAACGATTCCAAGTTCAAACCCGTTTTTTAACGTAAAAGATACCAAGAAAGCCATTTTTTCTTACGGAAACAGAAATATCCAGGGAATGGCTGTACATCCTGTAACAGGTGAAATTTGGACTCATGAACACGGTCCAAAAGGAGGTGATGAAATAAATATCATCAAATCAGGCAAAAATTACGGATGGCCAAAAGTGTCGTATGGCATTAATTACGATGGATCCATTTTAACAGATAAAAATACAATGCCCGGTATGGAAAATCCGATTCATTATTGGGTTCCTTCCATTGCCCCAAGCGGTATGGCTTTTGTAACCGGCAATAAATATCCTGAATGGAAAGGGAATCTTTTGGTGGGATCTTTAAAATTTCAGTATTTAAACATGTGTGTTCTTAATAACAACAAAGTAATAAAAGAAGAAAAATTATTGGAGGGCTTGGGCAGGGTAAGAAATGTTATTCAAGCTCCCGATGGCTTTATTTATGTTGCCATTGAATTTAAGGGAATTGTGCGTATTACGCCTGTAAACTAACCTGTTAAAAACTGGATTTATCAATAAAACGCATAAAATCTTACTGTTTTAAGCAATAAGTAGTTGCAACCGCTATGAAAAATTATATCCTTTATTTATTTTTCTTCTTAATGGCTGTGCATTCATCCGCACAAAAATTTACGGGCAAAGTAATTGATGCAGAAAGTTCCATCGAAATTTCAGACGTTTACATTTTAAATTCTGACCTAGAGACCGTTTCCGTTTCTGATGAAAAAGGACTTTTTACCCTCACAAAAACTGGTGTTTACACCTTCAAAAAATCAGGTTATTATTCCGCAAAAATGGTTATTGACAACTTCAATTTTCATATTGTGGCTTTACAGTCCTTGACGGAAAATTTAAATGAAATTCAAATTGTCGGGAATAATTTTCAGCAAAAATTAAATAAAATTCCGGCTTCCGTAATTGCAATTTCAAGTGCAGATTTTACAAATAACACCGTAAATATTGCATCGGTTATCAATATAGCGCCCGGTATCTTCATGTTTAGCGGCACGCAAACCACCAACAGAATTACCATACGCGGCATTGGCTCACGCAATTTATACGGCACCAGTAAAATAAAAGTTTACTTTGATGACATTCCGCTGACAAATGGATCGGGGGAATCTGCTATTGAAGATATTGAAATGACTGCTTTAGGGAGAATTGAAATTTTAAAAGGACCTTCCTCCAGCATTTATGGTTCTGGATTGGGTGGCGCCATCCAATTAATTCCAAACAAAGGTTTATTTGATCAAACCACCCTGAAAACCGGCTATACTTTTGGGTCTTTTGGCTTACAAAAGTACCTATTGCAGGCAAATTTAGGAAACCAGGCGAATGCCGCCAACCTTGTTTATGCCAATACGAAAAGTGACGGCTTCAGGAATAACAACAATTCCGAGAAACAATCATTTACGCTGGCCTCAAATCATTTTATCAACGATAAAAACAACCTGACTGTTATTGCAAGCCATATTGATGTGAAATCATTTATTCCGAGTTCGATAGATGAAAATAATTATGAAAACAATCCGGAAGCAGCAGCTTCAAACTGGGAACGCGCCAAAGGTTTTGAAGATTATAAAAAATCGCTGTTAGGTCTTTCTTGGAAACACCACTACAACGCGAACGTAAAACATTTTACAAGCATCTTTTCCTCCTTTTTTGATGGTGATGAAGCACGGCCATTCAGTATCTTAAAAGATCAAACAACTGCTTTTGGAATTAGAACCAAATTGGAATTGAAGGATCAATTATTCGGAAAATCCGTTCAGTATATTGTTGGCGGAGAACTATTCAACGATGTTAAAAAATACAAAACCCTGAAAAACCTATATCTTGAATACCCCGAAGGAACAGGAAGCGTGGCCGGCGAAACCTTAAGCGATTTTAAAGAAAACAAAGGCTATTTTAACCTGTTTTTCGATTCCAACTTACAACTTTCAGAAAAAACCCAAGTCAATTTAGGCGTCAATTTAAATCAGACCGGCTTTACATTGACCGATAAATTTAATAGTGATGCCGTTGATTTTTCTGGAAAATATCAGTTTAAAGCCATTCTTTCTCCTAAAATTGGCGTTACGCATCAATTAAACGAAAAAGCAATGGTTTACGGAACCATCAGCCACGGATTTTCAACGCCTACTTTGGAAGAAACTTTATTGCCAAACAACACATTGAATACCAACATAAAACCTGAAAAAGGATGGAATTTTGAAATAGGCAGCAGAGGTTTGGCATTTAACAACAAACTAAACTATGATGTTGCTTTATATCAAATGACCGTTAAAGATTTATTGGTGGCAAAACGCGTTGGAGAAGATGAATATGTTGGTGTAAATGCAGGCATAACCCGATATACCGGCTTGGAAATTACAGGCAATTATTTTCTGGTAAAAACCGCTAAATTAAAAGTTAAACACAACAACAATTTGAGTTTAAACAATTTTAAATTTATAGAATTTACAGATTTCGACAACGATTATTCAGGAAACAAGCTAACGGGCATTCCAAATATCACTCTAAATTCTTCGATTAGTATAGAAAACAATATCGGATTTTATGGAAAAGCCGACTTTAATTATGTTGGGAAAATGCCTATGCGGGATGACAATTCTATGTATTCAAAACAATATCATTTGGTAAATGGCTTAATCGGTTTTAAAACTTCAGAAGAAAAAAAATTATCGCTTGACCTTTTTGTTGGATTAAACAATATTTTGAATGAAAAATATGCGTCTATGATTCTTATCAACGCAACCAGTTTTGGAACAGCCAAACCTCGCTATTATTATCCGGGAGAACCTGTAACTTATTATGCAGGAATCAATTTAAAATACCATTTTTGATTCAAGCTAAAGAAAAAGACTAAAATATTTTCGACTCTTAGAAAATGTATTTTTAGTTTTGCGTTGCTATTTTGGCCTTTGGTAAAATTCGTTCCACAAAATAAGAATAGGCCAATTCTGATGGATGCAAACCATCTGAAGCCACCAGTAACGGATTCTGTAAACCTTTTCTTGTAATGTCTGTAATAAAAACAAATTCTATCTTATTCACCAAACAATACTGTTGTGCAAAAGCATTGTAATTATCAATTTCTGTTGAAATCTTCTCTGGATTACTCAACCGTTGCCCATATGGCGTATAAGCATAATCCGGAATAGAAACCACAATAAGGTTGGACTTATCACCTTTGGCAAGCGCAATCGCCTTGTTGACCAATTCGGGAAATTCTTTTTCATAAACAGAAAAAGCCCTGCTTTGGAATTGATTGTTTACGCCAATTAACAGCGTTACCAAATCATAACTTGGAGTCAAACTTTGCGCGTTAATAGCCGAAATTAAGCTGGAGGTTGTCCAGCCGGTTTGTGCAATAATCCTCAATCCGTAGGTGGTATTGGGATTTGAATTTTCAAGATTTCTTTTCAATTGCTCGGGAAATCTGCACGTTTCACAAACACTTTGACCAATGGTATAACTGTCGCCCAAGGCCAAATAACTTACTGTTTTTAAGGGATTTATAATTGGAGTGCTTGGAATAAAATCAATTTCATCATAGTCCTTATCGCAACTTATGATCAAGAGCCATACAAAAAGAACCGATATTTTTAACAAGTTTATTTTCATTATTCCTGTATCAAGCAGTTAAAGTGGATGTATTAATGCAAAATTATTATTTGGATTAAATCTATAAAAGTGTTTCATCCAATCAAAAAAAAATTATCTGCGATTATATTTGAATTTCAAAAATAATAATATTCAAGATTGGATTCACAAATTAATATAAATAAAAAACATTAAAAATGTATCCTTGAAAAGAACATTTAAAAAAACAGCATAAATTTTATGTATTACACTTAATTATTAGCTTAGTTTTTTGTAGTTTTCGACAAATCAATCGACAACCACATGAAATTTTATCCTATTAAAGCAATAGTCATTTTATTGCTGAGCATTTCCTTATTTGGCTGCAAAAAAACAACCACTTCCGAAGCAATTGAAATCAATTTTGTCAAAGAAAATTATGATAAAATAGAAACTACCATCACTATGCGCGACGGCGTTAAATTGTTCACCGCCATTTATTCGCCCAAAGACAAAAGCAAAACATATCCCATTTTATTGCAACGCACGCCTTACAGCTGTCAGCCCTACGGAGCAGATACCTTGAAAAAAAGCATTGCGCCCAATAAATTTTTGATGGAAGAAGGAAATATTGTGGTCTACCAAGATGTTCGCGGACGGTGGATGAGCGAAGGCGCTTACGACAATATGCGCACATATATTCCGAACAAAAAAAGCAACAAAGACATTGATGAGAGTTCCGATACGTACGATACCATTGACTGGCTGGTAAAAAATGTGGAGAACAACAACGGAAATGTGGGAACCTGGGGAATTTCCTATCCCGGATTTTATGCAACGTATTCAGCCATTGATGCACATCCTGCTTTAAAAGCGGCTTCACCTCAAGCAAGTATAGGAGATTTCTTTTTTGATGATTTTCACCACAACGGTGCATATTTGTTGAGTTATTTTAGAGCCACCGCCTTGTTTGGAACCCCAAAAGATGCGCCGTCAGATACGGCCTGGTATACCATTCCCGATTTAAAAACAAAAGACCAATACCAGTTTTTCTTGGATGCTGGTCCGTTAAGCAATCTGAACCACTTTTTTCAAAATGAAAAACTGGATGAAACTGCACCACAAAACAAAGACAAAGTAGATGATTTCTTCTGGAAAGAATTAATTGAACACCCAAATTATGATGAAGTTTGGCAAAGCAAAGGCATTATTCAGCATTTGAAAAACATAAAATCGTCGGTAGCAACGATGGTGGTTGGCGGACAATTTGATGCCGAAGATTTATACGGACCGCTGGAAACCTACAAAACCATTGAAAAATACAACAAAGACAATTACAATACTTTGGTTTTCGGACCTTGGAGTCATGGACAATGGGCAAGCAGCAATCCTGAAAACAGCGTGGGAAATTATTATTTTGGCGATTCCATTTCCATAAAATTCCAGGAACAGATTGAAACCAAATTTTTCAATCATTTCCTAAAAGGCAAAGGCGATAAAAATACAGGTTTGCCGGAAGCTTATGTGTATGACACCGGCAAAAAAGAATGGAAATCGTATGATATATGGCCTCCTTCAAACAGCAAAAAAATATCGATGTATTTGTCCGATAACCAAAAACTGACAACTTCCGCAGAAAAGGAAATCGGGATCAAATTTATCAGCGATATCAAAAAACCGGTGCCATATACCGAAGACATAAAAATGGAATTTATCCCAAGAAAATATATGACCGACGATCAGCGTTTTGCGGCCAGAAGAGGCGACGTACTGGTGTTTGAGACCGAAATTTTGGAGAAAGATTTTACCTTGGCAGGCGATATTTTGGCAAAACTGCAAGTGGCAACCACAGGAACCGATGCCGATTGGATTGTGAAAGTGGTTGATGTGCATCCATCTGATGTTGAAGAAACCAACAAAAATATGCAGGACCATTTAAAGCTGAGTAATTATCATTTAATGGTGCGCAGCGAGGTGATGCGCGGAAAATTCAGAAATAGTTTTACGTACCCCGAACCATTTATTCCGAATAAAAAAACTGCGGTAAACATCAAGTTGCAAGACGTAAATCATACGTTTAAGAAAGGCCATAAAGTTCAAATTCAGGTTCAAAGCACTTGGTTTCCGCTGATTGATCTGAATCCGCAAACCTATGTGGACAATATTTTTAAAGCAAAAAAAGAAGATTTCAAAACCCAGACGCATACCGTATTCACATCTTCATCCCTTGAGTTTTCGGTATTGAATTAAAAAAAGAAGAGCCAAAACTTTTGATGTGAACATCAAGGTTTTGGCTCGAACTTAAACTACTAACTAAAATTTTATTTCAAAGAGGATCTTTATGTGTTTATTGACCAATTAATCTACAAGTGCTCTTTTACTTATAATTATCTGATGGCGAATGTATGATTACTAAAATAAAATAATAATGACATTTGTCAATTTTCAGAAAAATTTTATCAAAAAATTTCGATATTTATTAAACAATCATTAAAACAATTGCCAAAAATATTGACACGAAAATGAGCACGCTAGATTTCCAAAAAACATGTGCTTTTTTAAGTTCCATAAAGTAAAACGCCACACCAATAAATTTGACTATAAAAAGCGTCAAGGTAATTGCTGCAGCCACTTTTAAATCAAATCCAAATTTAGCGACAAATGCTGCCGATATTGTTAACACTAGCAGCGATATTAATACTTTAAAATAGAAGTTATTATTCATCAATATTAGTTTCTGATATTAAAAAATTAAATAGATTATGGGAAATAGCAAGAGCCAAATTAAATCGCACATATGCCAAAACGTTGCGCTCGCTTCAAAATCATCAGCGGACATATCCATATTTTTTTTGTTTAAACTGAAATAAACAGAACTTAAGATCACCAATCCAACAAGCACGTGAATCACGTGAAACAAGGTAAGCATCCAATAAAATGAGAAAAAAGTATTGTAGCCAATTGATAAGCCTGCCTCCATTTTCTCATAATACTCAAAACTTTTCAGCAATAAAAAGAGGAATCCTCCCAACATTGTTAACTTCAAATACAACGAAGATTTTTTGACGTTGTTCACTTTAAAACTTTCGACGGATTTCACCATAAAAAATCCGCTTGTCAGCAAAAAAATGGTGTTCACTAAGCCAAAAGTTGTGTTTAAAAGCAATCTTGAACTGTGAAATACCTCGGGTTCATCTTTGCTGTACATTGCCATCGCAACCAAAGCCATTCCGAAAGTAAATAATTCTAAAAAGATGATAATCCACATTAAAATTCCTCCCGGCGGATAGTATATGTTTTTTGAATCGATTTTAACTAAATCCATATTTTTATTCTGTTCTTTTAATCCTAACCCCGACCTCCCATTCTAAAAACGGGACAGGCTTTTCCATCCCGACATCGGAGAAAGAGAGTTTGTTGCTTTTTAATTAAACTTTTTGCTTGAACTTTTAACTTTTAACATTAAACTTTTAACTTAAAAAACTAATCCCAGTCCAACAAACGTTTTTGGCCTTCCAATTTTTGAATATCCGTAATGTCTTGGGACATTTCAATCACCCCTTTGTATTTTTTATCGTTATCGCGAATGGCAAAATACCTGATATGGATAATTCTACCTTTGAAATTAAACCAAAACTCGGCAACATCTTTTGTTCCTGCTTTAAATTCGGCCACAATTCTTAAAACCATATCCACACTTTTTGGCGGATGGCAAAATTTAACCTCACGGCCAATAATGCCTTTGCTTCTTGGAAAAACCCTGTCTTCTCCCCGATTGTAAAAAATTACTTTATCATTTTCATCAACAAAAGTGATGTCGATGGGTAAAAAGCGCAACAGTAAATTCACCTGTTCCGGTGTCATATAGCCTTCATCATAATGGAACGTGTTTTCCAATGAAAATGTCAGATCGCGTTTGGTAAAATCTTCACTTGGATGCACATACGCAGCAGCAACAATTGCAGGATAAGGTTCGGGTTTTTCGGTTAACATCCAGCCAATTTCTTCATCTCCCTGATAAAATTCCTTCCACTCTTCTTCCGTTAACAATTCCAATGAATTTGGAAACAATCGCATATCTTCAATGCTTAACAAACGTTTAATGCCTTCAACCAAATAAGGAATATTATCAATAATTTTGGCGGTATTTTTTTCGGTATTGTAGTCATTCAACAATTTTATTTGCGCCCTTAAATTGTCGTGAAAAGACCACATTCCCTGACTTGGACCTTCCCATCCGTGTTTTTCCAGATATGGAAACAACTGATTTTCCTTACGCGCGAATCGTTTTTCAATGGTTGTTAACTGATTGAAAATGTTGAAATATTTTTGAAAATCCTCTACTGGATTTGCATCTGTTAATTCAAAAAGCAATTCCTGAATTAAGTCGCTTTCCCTGTAATATACTTCTATGGGATGACCTTTCGGCAATTTTTCTACGGTTGATAAAAATGAATTCATTTTGTGAGATTTTTAATTTAATAATTGGTGTTTCAGGTTATTGACCCATTAAGTGTTTGAAATTTTTTTCGTTAATGTTTCAATTTCTTTTTTCAAAACTTCAAATTCGACACCGCTTTCTTTGCATGCTATTTCAAGTGTTGCGCCGCCGCCACAGCAAAAATCTATTTTATATTTACTAAAAACATGGTCTGCTCCCATATTTTGGGCCACTACTTCTGCAACTGTTTTTTCTTTAGTGATGCTCATCATTTTTGGTTTAAATTATGATGCAAATATACTAATAAAATACCAATTAGTCTTTTATTATTTTGATTAATATTTGCACTTAATTAATCATAAATTTTCAGAAATAATAATTATTGAAAATAGCCCGATTGGCTTTAAGACTGATGCCTGATTTTTTCAAATAACAGCACCAAAGATTTTAGCAATTCAACCGGCGTTGTTAAAATTTGATAATGATTTTGCCCAAACATTTGCGGTAAATAATATTTGGCTTGTGCTTCTATCGCCAACGCGTAGGAATTTATTTGACGTTCGTTTAATTCGCGCAAGGCTTGTTTCACATCGTTAACGCCGTATTTTCCTTCGTACTTGTCGTAATCGTTGGGCTTTCCGTCAGAAATTAAAATAACCCATTTATTTTTGGTTTCACGCTTGTCCAACATGGCTCCGGAATGCCGCAAAGCAGCGCCAATACGGGTGTAACCGCTTGGCTCAACCGCACCAACTTTAAACTTTGCTTTGTTCCAATCTTCATCGAAATCCTTAATGGTAATGTAAGTGGAATGGTTTCTGGTTTTTGAATAAAAACAATCTATGGAAAAATCGATATTAAATTCATTTAAAAGTTCCCCAAACAAAATAGACACTTCTTTTTCAACATCAATCACGCGGTTTCCAGCGGCATAACCATCACTGGACAAACTGATATCCAACAACAACAAAATGGATAAATCTTTTTCTTTTTTCCGTTTGGAAAGGTAAATTTTTTCAGAAGGCGTATGAGCGGAATGCACATCAACAAACAAATCGGTTATCGCATCAATATCAAATTCTTCCCCTTGGGTTTGCCTCCGCTGAAATTGGTATTTATTGTTCACCGTTGTCAGCATTTTCCTTAATCCGATTAAGGTCGAATTGTTTTTCAACATTGTTCTTTTATAATAGGAAACATTCGATTTCAACTGCGATTTTGGATATACTTTACAGAAATCGTTTTTATAAACACGTTTGGCATAATCCCATTCATCATACGTGATGTGATATCCCGAACTGTCATGTTCCGCACTTTCAGAAACCGTGGTGTTTTCCATAAAATCGGCCTGATAAACGGAGTGCGCGGTATCATCAACACGAACCGTATATTTCATGTTCAATTCATCCAAAGCATTGGAGTGATCTTCCAAATCGTCATCACCATCAAAATCTTTGAAATTTCCGCCAAACTCTTCCGCAGTTTCCACTTTTTCAAATTGATGTTGCAACACGGCATCTTCTTGCTGTTTTACATCAACCTGCACTGAAATAATTTCTTCAACCGCTTTGGATTTTATGATCGTTTTTGGCTGATCTTCATCACCTTTTTTCACGGCATCCGTAAAATTATTCAAGGTATCACCATCATTTAATTGGCAATTTTGCATCCACTTCCCGTAGACAAAAGTATAACCCGCTAACTGTTCAGCTTTGGTTCTATTGTTATAACATTGAATAAATGACTCGAAGTATTTTTTTGTAACCGGAAATTGCTCAAACATTGCTTCCAAAACGCGCAAAGAAGTTTCTTCTGCTTTTTGTTGGGATTCCAATAACTCGTGTTCCTTATTGTCGTTCCAGTTTAAATCTAAATTTTTTTGAACCGATAAATACACAATTCTGAATAAATAAAATGAAATATTTTCATCAGAAGTAGGAAAATCGGAAAAAGTAACCGGGAGAAAAAAGTTATTATTTTTGTATCCTCCTTCTCTTTCCGCCTCAAAAACTTCAATGGATTCTCCGGTGATGGCACGCGCAAAAATGGTCAATCGCGGTTTTAAGTCGGATAAATTTACGGCATGAGCGATGTTTTCCTGTTTTTTTAGGTTGCGCCGCTTAAAGTAATAAGCGAGTTTGGTAAACAGATATTCATCGGGTTCGAACATTTTTGTAGTTTTTAGTTCTAAGTCACAGTTTGCAGTTTTTTTTGCAGCATTAAATGCCAATTGTAATTGTTAACTGCATATTTTATTAAATCATTAAATTACACAAATCTTTTAATGCTTCTATCACTTCTAAATCATCGGTCAATGGTTCAACAACGGCCACTTCAACCGACAATCTTTTTGGCAATCCGCTATGGATTAATTTTGCGGCATCAACTAACAAACGGGTTGAAACAGTTTCCGCCAACCCAAGTTCGGTCAGATTTCTGATTTTTGTGGCGATGTTCACCAATTTTTTGGCAATATCAAGTTCGATTCCGGTTTCATTCACTAAAATCTCCGCTTCTATTTTGGCTTCGGGATAGGCAAAAGAAGTTGCTATAAATCGTTGTCGTGTTGATGGTTTTAATTCTTTAAATCCCTTTTGATAGCCAGGATTAAAAGACGCCACCAGCATAAAATCGTTGTGGGCTTTAACGGTTTCACCTAATTTATCGATAAACAATTCCCTTCTGTGATCTGTAAGCGAGTGAATGGCCACAATTACATCGGGTCTTGCTTCGGCAATTTCATCCAAATAAATAATGGCGCCTTCTTTTATGGCAGTTGTAAGCGGACCGTCTAACCAAATGGTTTCTGCGCCTTTTATAATGAAGCGACCAATTAAATCGGTTGAAGAAGTTTCTTCGTGGCAGGAAATAGTGATCAATTTTTTATCCAATTTATGGGCCATAAACTCAATAAATCTCGATTTACCGGTTCCGGTTGGCCCTTTCAATAAAAAAGGAATTTTATTTTTGAAGGCGTGTTCAAACACCTCAATTTCTTTACCTATTGCGTGGTAATATGGCGCTTTGATACTCATAGGTTGGTTATTAAAAGTTTTATTAGTGATAAAAAAACCAGCGTATCAAATTATATCCATATGATAAAAAATACAATCTTCAACGCTGGAAATCCATCTAAAAAAACAAAATATTCTCTAATTACATTGGTTATTCATTAATTTTCAAAGCTTCATCGCTTGGTTTTCCATGCTTATAAAAATCGATGATATAAAGTATGATTCCTGTTGCGAATATGGACGCGCAAAGTACCAAAACCACAAAGTGAATGGCAATTTCTTTTTGCACCAGCATAAAATCCATTTTAAACTTACGCTCTAAATAAACCTGAGCAACACCGGCTACACCAAAAGCAACCGTCATTCCAACCATTCCAACATTAGCAAGCCAAAAAGCCATGCGGCCTCGAGCGCTGTCGTATAATTTTCTTCCGGTCATATTGGGTAAACTATAACTGATGATTGCCAAAACAATCATACCGTAAGCGCCCCAAAATGCTAAATGTGCGTGCATTCCGGTCACCAAGGTTCCGTGCGTGTACAAATTTGTTTGTGGCAAAGTATGGGCGAATCCCAGCAATCCGGCACCAACAAATGATACTATTGCAGCACCAAGTGTCCAGTATAATGCCAATTTATTTGGATGCTTTTTCTCTCCTTTTCTATACATGTTCACAGCGAACAAGGCCATCGCCAAAAACGCCAACGGTTCCAATGCTGAGAAAATTCCTCCAACAATCAGCCAAATTTTATTTACGCCAATATAATAGTAATGATGACCTGTGCCCAAAACACCAGATAAGAAAGTCAAACCAACAATTACATACAACCATTTTTCTATCACTTCTCTGTCAACGCCCGTTAATTTTATCAAAAGAAAAGATAAAATTCCACCCATAATCAATTCCCAAACACCTTCAACCCATAAATGAACTACCCACCAACGGAAAAATGAATCGGTTACCTGACTGTCGAATGGCAACATTCCTGGCAAATACAGCAATGCGGCGAACAGCAATCCCATTGACAGCACCAAAGCCGTTGTTGTTTGGCGTTTTCCCTTAAATAAAGTTGTTAAAATGAGTCCTAAAAATAAGAGAACGTTTACTACAACCAAGTAGTCTAAAGGTCTAGGAATTTCTAAAAATTTTCTTCCTTCCCACATATTGAAGTGAAAACCAACAACGGCAGCAACGCCAACCAGTGCCAAACTTATTAATTGGACATACGCCAATTTTACGTTTACCAATTCTCTTTGGGCTTCCTCGGGAATGATGTAATAGGCAGCACCCATAAAACCTGACAATAACCAAACTACCAATAAGTTTGTATGAACCGCTCTTGCAGTATTAAAAGGTATAAATTCGTGTAAATTATCGAAACCTATGCGGGCGAATCCCATGACAAAACCATAGATAATTTGTAAAACTAACAGCAGCATAGAAAGGGCAAAAAACCAATAGGCTACTTTTTGTGATTTATATTTCATTTCGTTTGATTTTATTTATTCATTTTTTCTTTAGCCAATGGAGATATCACCCTATCAAAACCATTTAAATCGATTTTTCCAATCCATTCAAAAAAGGCCACGACATCTGATGCTTCTTGCTCTGTCATTCCGTAAGCAACCATTTTTCTTCCGTTAGGTTGCCAAGGTGCAGGTGACATTAAAATACTTTTGATTACTTCTTTCCCATTCCCGTCATATCGAATATCTAAACGGTCTATGACTTTTGTTAATTCGGGTGCGTAGTAAGCGCCTTCCCCCAATAAGGTATGGCAGCCCATGCAATTATTGGTTTCCCAAATTTCTTTTCCCCTTATGGCTTCCGCTGAGAGGTTTTCATGATTTGTCTGGTCATTTTCTTTAGTGAAAGAAAAAATGGTAAGTCCTATAAATATAAGAAATGTTACCAATGTTCCGCCTAAAAAGAAAGCCCTTGCTTGTTTTTTAGATAACATAGTTTTACAGTTTAATTAATTATTTGATTTAAATAATAAAGGACCTTTTTATCCTTTAATAAAGCAAATCTATAATCTTCAAATTAATTAAACTATGACTTTTATCATAAAATCTATTCAGCAGGTCCGTCGAGCGAAGGATCAATGTTATTTATGGCTAAAAAAGTTCCTTTATCAGAAATTTCCTGTGCAAACTCCATAATTGTTATATCTCTAAATTTCTCCAAGATATTGTTTTTAAAAGGCACCACAATATAGTGTACCGGACAAGGATTGGTTGAGTCACATTCATTTAAACCTAAAAAACAACCGTTCAATTTATTTAAACCATCAATATTGTCAATGATGTCAAGTACATTTTTCTTTTTATTTTTTTCTGATAAATAGAAACCACCATGCGGGCCTTTGGTAGAAGAAATAATTTTGCCTCTTACCAACTGTTGAAATAGTTTTGCCAAGAACGGACTTGGAATATCTATATTTTCCGCAATTTCTTTAACGCTGATTTTTCTTTCTTCATTTGAATGTTCTGCTAAATATAATGTTGATAAAATAGCATACTTGCTTGCATTTGATAACATTTCTATGTTTTTTTACAATTTACTTCAGCAAAAGTACCAAAAAAAGAGTTTATGGTATTATATTTTTTTAAATTTAGCCGTAAAGTGCCTCATTATGGGTGCTTCATCAACAATTGTATAACCAGATTTAGCTTCTTCCCTGGTATCATAAATATTTTTCAATGCAACTGCGATATAGTCCATATGATTGTTTGTATAGGTCCGTCTTGGAATTGCCAATCGAACCAATTCTAATTCCGGGTAACGATTTTCACGGGTTACAGGGTCTCTATCGGCCAAAACGGTTCCAATCTCAACACCTCTAATTCCGCCAACAATATAAATTTCAATGGCCAATGCCTGAGCCCTGTATTCGTTTCTTGGGATTTTTGGAACAAATTTATTGGCATCTAAAAATATCGCGTGACCTCCGAAAGGTTGCTGCACCGGAACACCGAATTCAACCAATTTCTGACCTAAATAGGCAATTTGCTCTACCCTGCTTTCTAAATAATTAAACTCTGTGGCCTCATCCAAACCAACAGCCAATGCACCCATATCACGGCCATTCAGTCCGCCATAAGTGATAAATCCTTCAAACATGATATTAAAAACAGTCGCTTGCTTAAAAACATCTTCGTTATTGAGCGCAATAAATCCGCCCATATTCACCAATCCGTCTTTTTTAGCGCTCATCGTCATACCGTCACCATAAGAAAACACTTCCAAAGCAATTTCTTTAATCGTTTTATTTTCATAACCTGCTTCGCGCTTTTTGATGAAATAAGCATTCTCGGCAAAACGGGCCGCATCAAAATACAACGGAATGCCGTATTTTTTACATAAAGCAGAAACCTCCTTGGTGTTTTGTACAGAAACTGGCTGTCCGCCCGCACTGTTACAAGTAATTGTAAGCACTACAAAAGGAATTTTTTCTTTTGGATGGCTTTTAAAAACCTTTTCAAGCTTGTTTAAATCAACATTTCCTTTAAACGGATGCATATTTGAAGTGTCAAAAGCCTCATCAATGGTGCAATCAACTGCCTTTGCTTTTCTGAATTCGATATGGCCTTTTGTGGTATCAAAATGTGAATTTCCGGGAACAATATCACCCTCTTTTACCAAAGCAGAAAACAACACATTTTCAGCGGCTCTTCCTTGATGCGTTGGTAAAAAATAATTGAAACCCGTAATTTTTTTAACAGTCTCTTTAAGTTTTAAAAACGATGACGAACCTGCATAACTTTCATCGCCTATCATCATTTCAGCCCACTGTTTATCGCTCATCGCACCAGTTCCAGAATCGGTTAACACATCAATAAAAACTTTATCCG
>JAUSOJ010000176.1 GCA_030656195.1 Lutibacter sp. | reverse complement strand
GATGAAAATTCTGAATTTAATTACACCATAAAATCTGAAAACCACGGATTGTACGCCATGGTTATTGAAGGGGAAATCGACCTTGAAAATGAAAATTTAGGAAAAAGAGATGCCATCGGAATTTCTGGTGCCAAAAATGTTCACATAAAAGCCAAAAGCGCTTCAGAATTGATTTTTATTGAAGTGCCGATGCAATTTTAAGAATAATCTGTTAGCAATTGCTGAACCGTTTTGGCAATTTCTTCATTTTTGGCCATTTTTTGAAGTTCAGTAGGTTCGCAAACCCTTACTTCGCAATCGGTTATTGGGCAGCGTTCACAAGTAACGCCAACTTTTTTGGATTTAATGTTGGCATCGTTTATAAAGTTAATTTTACTGGTTAACAACGGCGAAATCAGCAAACCAATGCTGATGCTGCGATTGTGATTTTCTTTAAACGGATCTTTGGTGGCGCTTGAAATGACCAAATATCTTAATTCATTGTCAGGATAATTGGAGATTTGGATGTCGGAAATAATTTCATTTTCAGCAACCCTGTTTAAAATATCAATGGAAACCCACCTTCTGCAATAACGTTCATGTGTTTCGTTTGCGGTTGGCGGCTGTTGCTGGGTAATATGAAGTTCTTTTGAGAGTTTGTACCTGTTTTCACCATTTTTATTGGTGAAGCGCAAGAAGAATAAATTTTTGAAATGAAACAGTTTAGGCAAAATATTTGTCAAACGCTGGTAATAGGTTTCGGGAGAATCGGTGAATTGGACAATCATTTTATTGAAATGATCGGCATTCCATTTTTCTTGCTCAAAAAATGTTTTCAGTTGATTTTCGATGGCTTTTTTTGGAATGATGAGCGCACCCGCAAAATACGATGCCATAAAATTATTTAAAACCTGGTCAAAAGTTTCAAATTTAATCCACGAAAAGGTATAAAGCCTTTCTTTTAAATTAAGGAAATTGTAGGCAAGTTCTTTTGCGAAAATAAAGGTTTTTTGAGATTCATCTATGGTGTCGCTTAAAAGTAAGGTATTTGTTTTCGGAATGAACACGCATCTCAATTCCGTTAAATTTGTGTACGAAGCAAGTCCGTTATTGATTATTTTATAATCAAACTCTTCCACTAAAATCTCTTCCAGATCGCTCGATTTTATTTTTTTATCTAAATCAATCTGATACGCTTTTGCAAATTTTTCAACACTGAGTTCGATGTCTTCAAAATAATTGTTGTGCGCTTCCTGATAGGACCGCAAGGCAGCCAAAAAGAAACTTTCACGCGAAAGATTGTAATTTTGCGCAATCTTAATTAAGGTGCTTATAAACGCATTTACCTTGGCCGGCGCATTTGAAATAATGTCGATCAAGTCGGCTTCCTGAATCCCGAATAAATCCAACGGAATTTCTTTTAAGATTTTGGATTTCAATATTTCACCCAGCGGCGCCAGGTTTTTGTCGAGTTTTAAGGAAACCATATTGTCGTACGGCACATCCAAAACTTGCGACAATAGTGCAATTTTATCCGTTTTCGGATATTTCTTGCCTTTTTCAATTTCGTTTAAGTACGATTTTGAGATGTTTGTCAATTTAGAAAGCCCAAATAAGGACAGATTTTTTTCTGTTCTTATTTGCTTCAATTTCAATCCAAAGATTAAACGGATATATTCTTCTTCGATATTCATAAAACAAAGGTATGTTTTTTAGCGAAATAATAAAAATTAGTTCATTATTAAAATTTAGCGAACGTTCGCTTGTTTTGTAAAAAACTTTTTTTTAAGTTTGTCCTCATAAAAATAAACCATCATGAAAAAATTTAATGAATCAACAGTTCACCCGGTGTCTTTTTCAGAGGATGTTAAAAATTCTTACTCAGCTATTTTAACAAATGAAGCGATGGATTTTTTAGTGCAGCTGCATGAGAAATTCAACAGCGAAAGATTGGTATTGTTGGAAAAAAGGATTGCACAACAAAATTATTTTGATAAAGGAAATTTTCCTGAATTCCCAAAAGAAACTGTTGCCATTAGAGAGGGAGACTGGACTGCAGCGCCATTGCCAAAGGATTTGCTGGACAGAAGGGTTGAAATTACGGGTCCGGTCGACAGAAAAATGATTATCAACGCACTAAATTCGGGCGCAAAAGTTTTTATGGCCGATTTTGAGGACAGCAATTCCCCAACCTGGAGCAATTTAATGGAAGGGCAACAAAATTTAAAGGATGCCATAAATAAAACCATTTCGTTTTCAAATGAAAGCGGAAAGGAATATCAATTAAACGAAACCGTTGCCACGCTTTGTGTGAGACCAAGAGGTTTGCATTTAAACGAGAAACATTTGCTGATCAATGATGAGCCAATGTCGGGTTCTTTGGTCGATTTCGGATTGTACTTTTTTCACAACGTGAAACAATTGTTGGAAAATGAATCGGGTCCTTATTTCTATTTGCCGAAACTGGAACATTATTTGGAAGCGCGCTGGTGGAATGAAGTTTTTGTTTTTTCGCAGGAATACTTCGGCATAAAACAGGCAACCATCAAAGCCACGGTTTTAATTGAAACGATTACCGCAAGTTTCCAAATTGATGAAATTATTTATGAATTAAAAGACCATATGGCTGGCTTGAATTGCGGACGTTGGGATTATATTTTTTCCTACATCAAAAAATTCAGGAATCACAAAAACTTTACGGTGCCCGATAGAAGTCAGGTTACTATGGCAACGCCTTTTATGGAAGCTTATTCATTGTTGGTGATTCAGCGTTGCCATAAAAGAAATGTTCACGCAATCGGCGGAATGGCAGCTCAAATTCCAGTAAAAAATGATGAAGCGGCCAATAGAATCGCTTACGAAAAAGTGAGAGTTGATAAAGAACGCGAGGCAAAAAACGGACACGATGGCACTTGGGTGGCACACCCGGGATTGGTTCCGGTAGCATTGGAAGTTTTTAATCAATATATGCCAGAGCCAAATCAAATCGACAAAAAAAGAGATAATTTAAAAATTACGGAATCTCAATTGCTTGAGCAGCCAAAAGGAAGCATTACTGAAACGGGAATTCGTAAAAACATCAATGTCGGCATTTTATATCTGGAATCCTGGTTGTCGGGAAATGGCGCCGCAGCGTTGTATAATTTGATGGAGGATGCCGCAACAGCCGAAATTTCAAGAACGCAATTGTGGCAATGGCTGCATAATATGTCTGAAATGGAAGACGGCAGAAAATTTACGGTTGAATTGTACATTGAATTATTGGAATCAGAAATTCATCAAATTAAAGCGTTGGTTGGGGAAAATGAATTCGAAAACGGAAAATTTAAACTGGCCATCGAATTGTTTGACTCTCTGGTCGTCTCGGAAAAATTTGAAGAATTTTTAACCTTAAAAGCATATAAATACCTATAAAAAAATCACCCAAAAACCGCGAAATTAAAGGGTGATTCATATAAATAACTATAAAAATTAAATACACTACAAAATTATGAAAAATTTACCACAAAGCAATTATAGTTCAGCTATACAAACAGTAAGAGATCTTAAAGCCAAGTATGGAAATACCTGGAATGCAATAAATCCTGAAATTGCAGCAAGAATGGTTGCTCAAAATCGTTTTAAAACAGGATTAGATATCGCAAAATATACAGCTGCAATTATGAGAAAAGATATGGCCGAATATGATGCAGATGTTTCAAATTACACGCAATCATTAGGTTGCTGGCATGGTTTTGTTGCGCAACAAAATATGATTGCTGTTAAAAAGCACCATAAAACAACAAGTAAAAGATATTTATACCTGTCTGGCTGGATGGTAGCTGCATTGCGCTCAGAATTTGGACCTTTGCCAGATCAATCGATGCACGAAAAAACTACAGTTCCGGCATTGATAAAAGAAATTTATGATTTCTTGAGACAAGCAGATGCAATTGAGTTAAATGATTTGTTCAGAAGGCTTGAAAAAGGAGAAGATGTACAAGATCAAATCGATAATTTTGAAACTCATATAGTTCCGATTATTGCTGATATTGATGCGGGTTTTGGGAATGAAGAAGCCACTTATTTGTTGACAAAAAAAATGATTGAAGCCGGCGCTTGTGCGATTCAAATTGAAAATCAAGTTTCTGATGCCAAGCAATGTGGTCATCAGGATGGAAAAGTAACCGTGCCTCATGAAGATTTTATTGCCAAACTGAATGCCATTAGGTATGCATTTTTAGAATTGGGAGTGGATGACGGAATTATTGTTGCAAGAACAGATTCTGAAGGTGCCAGTTTAACGCAGAAATTACCTGTTAGTAATGAGCCGGGAGATTTAGCTTCTCAATATTTAGCCTTTGTAGAGGCAGAAGAAATTGACTTAAATGATGCAAAAGAAGATGATGTGTTTCTTAAAAGAGATGGTAAATTGGTACGTCCT
>JAUSOJ010000173.1 GCA_030656195.1 Lutibacter sp. | reverse complement strand
TAGGCGCAGGCACAGCGGGCACAATGATGGCCAACCATCTTAGGCCAAAACTCTATCTTAACAAATGGAACATTACCATCGTTGATCAATTTAAAACGCATTATTACCAACCTGGATTTTTATTTCTTCCTTTTGATATTTATGATGAAGATCAAGTAAAAAAAGTTGGTAAAAAATTTATTCCTAAAGATGTAAAATACATTCAAAAAAAAATAGAGAAAATCATTCCTGAAGAAAACAAGGTTGAACTGGAAGGTGAAACTTTAAAATACGATGTTTTAATTATTGCAACAGGCTGTAAAATTGCTCCCGAAGAAACCAACGGATTAATTGGCCCGCTTTGGAAAAAAGACATCTTCGATTTTTACACTTATGAAGGCTCTTTGGCTTTAAGAGAAAAATTAAGAAATTGGCAAGGCGGAAAATTATTGGTTCATATTACCGAAATGCCTATTAAATGTCCGGTGGCACCTTTGGAATTTTCATTTTTGGCCGATTCTTTTTTCCGCGACAAAGGAATGCGGGACAAAGTTGAGATTACTTATGTAACGCCACTTTCAGGTGCATTTACAAAACCAACCTGCACAACGGCATTGAATTACCTTTTACAAGAGAAAGGAATAAAAATTGAAACAGATTTCGCCATAGAACACGTAGATAATGACACCAAAGAAATTGTGGATTATGAAGGCAGAAGAATTCCTTTTGATTTATTGGTAACCATCCCAACAAATAAGGGAGATGAAGTTATAGAAAAATCGGGTTTGGGAGATGATTTAAATTTTGTGCCAACAGATCATAACACCTTACAGTCAAAAGCACATGAAAATATTTTTGTAATTGGCGATGCAACAAATGTTCCTGCATCCAAAGCTGGCTCTGTTGCCCATTTTCAAGCAGAAACACTGACAGACAATATTGTATTATATATTGATGGCTATCCACTAAAAAAAGAATTTGACGGCCATGCAAACTGTTTTATTGAAACGGGAAACAACAAAGCGTTGCTCATCGACTTTAATTATGTAACAGAACCTGTTCATGGAAAATTTCCTTTCGCAAAAATAGGCCCTATGTCACTTTTAAAAGAAAGTGTTTTAAATCATTGGGGGAAACTTGCCTTTAGATGGATTTATTGGAATATGCTGTTAAAAGGAATCTCGATTCCTTTTGTATCAAGAAATATGAGTTTTAAAGGAAAAGTTTTCGACATAAAACAAGAAAAAAATTAAATATAAACGATAAAAAATAAATATTATGGCTGTAAAAACTATCGCAGGAGTTGAAGTAAAAGTCACAGAAGACGGATACTTAGAAGATATGACTCAGTGGAACAAAGAAATTGCAAAAGAAATTGCAAAAGAATTAAATATTGAATTAACAGACAAACACTTTGAAGTTCTCAATTATTTACGAGACAGAACAATCGCTAAAGAAGCGTTAACCATCAGAAGCGTTGGTAAATCGGGTATTGTTGACATTAAACAGTTGTATGAATTGTTCCCAAAAGGACCTTTAAAATTCTCATCAAAAATAGCTGGAATTCCTAAACCAACTAGCTGTATCTAGTTTAAAAATCATAAAAATGGAAACAAAAGAAAAAAAACCATTAGAAAAAGTTTGCATTATATGCGCTAAAGGAAATTTAGAAGATGTGTATGCCTCATTGGTAATGGCAAATGGTGCCGTTATGGAAGGTATTGAAACAAATTTATTTTTTACTTTCTTTGGTCTGGAAGGAATCACAAAGAAGTCTATGAATCACTTGCATACCGCAACAACCGGAAACCCGGCAATGAAAATGCCGGGCGGGTTGCCATTTCCAACAATGCTTGGCGGATTACCTGGCGTTGAATCGGCTGTTTCTGCAATGATGCGAAAGCAAATGGATGAACTGGGAATGCCTCCTGTTGATGAATTTTTAGAAATGATAACCGCTGGTGGCGGCACCATTTATGCTTGTAGACTAGCTGTGGATATGTTTAAATTAACTAAATCGCAATTATCAGATGAAGTAAAAGATATTATCACCATTGGCGAATTTTACGAATTATGCGATGGAGACAGAACCCAAATCATTTTTACTTAATCGATTAAATAAAAACCATAAAAAATGCTGTATGTTGATTTAAATCAATTGCAGCATTTTTTTATGCGTGGCTTCCAAGATTTTTAAACCATTTATCCTTCGGAAACCTAAAACTTCCTAAAGCAATTACTATAACACCAATAATGGTAATTGCGCCTCCCAATAATGATATGGCTGTTGGAAATTGTCCAAAATAAAGATAGGAACCCAACAAAACAAAAATTCCTCGAGTGCTTGATATGATTGCTCTGCTTGACGATGTGATGTACTGCAAAGCCAAATAACCCGCAATCACTGTGAGAAATGGTCCTAAAAGTGAACCAATAAAGATATTGATGAAGGCAGTTTCAGAAATTATAAAAGAATCTTTAAAATACAGCAATGCCATAAATGAAAAAACAAGCAAGAACACACACCTGCTAATTGTTAATAATATTGGATGAATTTTTGTGATATTTTTTTTCACCACCACATAATTAACAGCAGAAAACAAACTATAAAGCAACACATCTTGGGCGCCATGAATAAACATATCCTGAAAACCCAGGTTTCCTTTATAACTGATCACAAAAGCGCCAATCAGCACCAAAATCATCCCAAAAAATTCTAGATTGCTAAATCGTTCTTTTAAGAAGAAAAAACTCAGAAAAATCATAAAAACAGGCGAAATATTCCCTAAAAAGGAAACAATGGTCGGATTGGAAATTACCTGAATTGATTTATAAAAATAATACGTGCTGAAAATTTCAATAATTCCTAAAAAAAGCAAAACCCGATAGTTTTTATGGGAAAGTCCTTTGAAAATTTTATAAGATTTTTTGTGCCAGGCATATAATAAAATCCACAGCAGTCCAAATAAAAACCAATACAACCCAAATTGGGGAATACTAACCTCAGTAAGGGCTGCTTTGCTAAAAATATATACGTTGGCAACGGCGATTACTGACAATAATGCCAATAAATAACCTTTCTTCGCCTCTTTTATTTTCATCAAATAAAAGTAATAATTTTATCCATCGAAAAAGGCAACTTTCGTTGCCCATTTTATTAATAATAATTAAATCGTCTTACTTTTGAAATGTAACGCGCCAATCTAATTACCTGATGCGTGTATCCAAATTCATTGTCGTACCAAACATATAAAATAACGTTTTTGCCGTCGTTGCTTGAAATGGTTGCATAACTGTCGAAAATTGCCGGTGCGGCGGTTCCAACAATATCGGAGGAAACCAATTCGTTGCTTAAAGAATATTTAATTTGCTCCACCAAATCGCCTTCCAACGCATATTTTTTCATCATTCCGTTAATGGTTTCTTTGCTTGCCGCGTTTTCCAATCGCAAATTTAAAATAGCCAAAGATCCGTTGGGAACGGGAACCCGAATGGCATTTGAGGTTAGTTTTCCCTCAAAAGAAGGCAAAGCTTTAGAAACTGCGCTGCCTGCGCCAGTTTCTGTAATTACCATATTTAAGGCTGCTGCCCTGCCTCTTCTGTATTTTTTATGCATATTGTCAACCAAATTCTGGTCGTTTGTGTAAGCATGAATGGTTTCCAAATGGCCGTATTCAACGCCAAAATTGTATTCAATAACTTTTAAAACCGGCGTGATGGCGTTTGTGGTGCAGGAAGCCGCTGAAAAAATATCCACTTCGCTTGGATTGTATTCCAAGTGATTTACGCCGTGAACAATATTTGGAACGCCTTTCCCCGGCGCCGTTAACAATACTTTAGAAACGCCTTTCGATTTTAAATGTCGGCTCAATGCTTCTTTATCTCTAAAAGCGCCGGTATTGTCGATCACCAAAGCATCAGAAATTCCATATGCTGTATAATCAATTTCTTCGGGTGTATTTGCGGAAATAACATTTACCGTTAACCCGTTAATGATTAAGGCATTTTTTTCAGCATCAACGGTTACGGTACCGTGAAAATCTCCATGAACCGAATCATATCTTAACAAAGACGCTCTTTTTTCCAAGATGGTTTCGTTAATTTCACCACGGGTCACAATGGCTCTTAAACGCATTAAATTTCCTTTTCCGGTACGCGCCATTAATTCGCGGGCCAACAAACGGCCAATGCGCCCAAATCCATAAAGTACCACATCTTTTGGCTCAATTCCGCCAGAATTTTTAGCTTCTTTCAATTTGTCTTCAACAAAATCTTTTACCGATTTTGGTTTATTGTCTAAATGAAACTCATACACCAATTTGCCGATATCCAATTTTGAAGGTGGCAAGTGTTGGTTTTTAATTTCACGCGCAATTTCCACCGCTTCAAAAATTGAAATTGGTTTTTCCACAAAATCGCTGGCGTAGTCAACCAGACTAATAATTTCACTTACGTTTCGATCGTTTAATTGATTTCTGAACAACACCAATTCTATGGTATCATCATACCATAAATCGCTGATAATTCTAATTAATTCAACCGCTGCTCTTCTTCTTTCGGCCTGAAAAGCAAGTTCTTTTTCGTAAAGTTCGTTAAATGACATATTAAAATTGTTTTGTTTAAATTTTCGGTAAAAGTACCCATTTCAAACGATTTCGCAAGATATTTGTTCACAAAAAAATATCGCTTAAAACCAAAAAAAAGCCGCCAATAAAAGCAGCTTTTTTTCAATATAAAGTCTTCTGTATCCGTCTCCGGTCTTCTGTCTCCGGTCTTTCAGCTTATCTACCTAAAAATATAGCGTTCCTGTTCGCCTTTTAAATTACGCATTTCTATGCGCATCACTTCTCCGCTCGTTTTATTGGCGATCATATTGTTTACGTCGTTCACATTATACACTTTATTGTCATCAATTAAAATAATGACATAGCCTTTTTTAACGCCATAATTCGCCAATTCCTTATTGGTGATTTCTGTAATTCTTACGCCATTGGTGATGTTAAGTTTTTTTAATTCGGCCGCAGTTAAATTTTCCAAATCCAATCCCAATGCTGCCACTTTGGTGATTTCATATTTAATTAAAGTTACATTCACCTCACGTATTTTGCCGTTTCTTAAAAAAGCGACATTCACCACGTCATTAGGTCTTTTTGTGCTTATATAGCCATTTAAATCGGCGAAAGTGGCTATTTTCACTTGGTCGAGTTTCACAATAACATCATTCACTTTTAATCCGGCTTTTTGGGCTCCAGAATTTTCAATCACGTTGGAAATATAAAATCCGCTTGTGTTATCAATATTTAATTTGTCGGCCAGCTCACTGTTCAATTCAACGCCGTTTACACCCAAAATTGCTTTTTGCACATTCCCGAATTCCATCAAATCCTCAATCACTTTTTTAACAATATTGGAAGGAATCGCAAAAGAATAACCTATAAATGAACCAGTCATGGAAGAAATTGCGGTGTTAATCCCAATCAATTCACCGCGAATATTCACCAAAGCGCCACCGCTGTTACCGGCATTTACGGCCGCATCCGTTTGCAAAAATGAATCTATGTTTGTTGTGCCGTCCAAATCCCTTCCTTTGGCGCTAATGATACCCGCAGTAACGGTAGAGGTTAAATTGTACGGATTCCCAACCGCCAAAACCCATTCGCCTACCTTAACATTATCGGAGTCTCCAAGCGTAATATAGGACAAATTTTTTGCATCAATTTTTAGCAATGCAATATCATTGGAAGGATCTGCACCAATTAACTTGGCTTTATAAGTCCGTTTATTATCCATCGTAACCTCAATATCCGTTGCGTTTTTTATCACATGATTGTTGGTGACAATGTAACCATCCGCAGCAATAATAACGCCGCTTCCCGTTCCTATTTGTGAATATTGCCTTGTTCCATAACCTTCTCCATAAAAATACTCAGCAAAAGGATCTTTTATGGTTTTGTACATGGTGTTTTTTACATGCACTACGGCATTGAGTGTTTTTTCTGCAGCAATGGTAAAATCGGTGTTTTCTCCTGAAGAATACATTGCATTGGAATAATTTGCGGGAATCGTGTTCAGCAAAGAATCGACCTTTTTTTCAATTTGAATCTGTGGTTTTTCAAAAAATAAGACATAAGTACCCAAAGTTATTGCGCCTCCCAAAGCTGAAATCAATATCATGCTTACTATATTTTTCATCATCCAATTTATTTAATATATAGCAACAAAATTAGTGATTTCTTACTTTTAAAAAATTGCTTTAACTCTTTGTTAACGGTCTTTTAACAATTTTTAACACCAAAATTTTTCACAAAAATTTAATGAATAAAACCATTCTGAATTTAGTACATTTGCAACAATGGAAATTCATTTTTACAAATATCAGGGTGCGGGAAACGACTTTATTATGGTCGATAACAGAAAACTATTTTTCCCTAAAAACAATGTTGAACTTATTCACAAACTATGTGACAGAAGGTTTGGCATTGGTGCTGACGGATTGATTTTATTGGAGTCATCAGAAAAGCAAGATTTTACCATGATTTATTACAATGCCGATGGAAAAGAAGGAAGCATGTGCGGAAATGGCGGACGTTGCATTGTGGCTTTTGCCAAAAAACTGGCTATTATTGGTGACGAAACCACTTTTGAAGCCACTGACGGACTGCATTACGCCAAGATTGAAAACGATTTGATAAATCTGCAAATGGCTGATATTGAAAATATCGAAATATACGACACCCATACTTTTTTAAATACAGGCTCACCGCACCACGTGAAATTTTGCAATGCTGTTGCACCGCTAAACGTTACTGAAATTGGGGCAAAAATAAGGTATGGCGCTCCTTATTTTGAAGAAGGAACTAACGTTAATTTTGTGGAACAAATTTCGGATAATTCTTTTAAGGTGAGAACTTATGAGCGCGGTGTGGAAGATGAAACATTGGCTTGCGGAACCGGCGTAACGGCCGTGGCCATAGCCGCCAATAAAACAAACAGAACTGCCGACGAAAGAATTTTTATTGAAGTTTTAGGCGGTAACTTGGAAGTATCATTTAAAAAAGAGGACAATTGTTATAAAAACGTGTTTTTAAAAGGTCCGGCCCAATTTGTTTTCGAAGGAAATATCAATGTATAATGGCAACTTTACACAGCAAAAATAGCAACCTGCGTGCGTTAGAACCAGAAGATCTGGATTTTTTGTTTTCTGCGGAAAATGACGAATCCTTTTGGGAAATTAGCGGCACGCAAATACCATATTCCAAATTTATACTTCAAAATTATATTGAAAATGCACATCAGGATATTTATGAAGCCAAACAATACCGATTTGTAATTTGCAATACGCAGAACATTCCTGTGGGTATGATTGATTTGTTCGAATTTAATCCGCAACATAAAAGGGTTGGGGTAGGTATTTTAATACTTCCTCAATATCAAGGCAAAGGTTATGGCTCAGAAGCTTTGGAAATGGTGATTGACTATGCATTTTTGTACTTAAACGTGCACCAAGTTTTTGCAAATATTACGGCTGAAAACCATAAAAGCATCAAACTTTTTGAAAAGTTTAATTTTAAAAAAATAGGTGTTAAAATAGACTGGATTTATGCCAATAATTCTTATAAAGATGAAATTTTATATCAATTAATTAAAACCCCCTAATGAACTCTAAAAAACTTTTACTATTAATTCTTGGTTTATTGCTCATTCTTGGCAGCGTATTAGGTTTTAGCCTTTACAGCAAACTATTTAGGGCCAATGCTGTTCAAGATGGATTTTTATATATTCCCACAAACAGTGATTTTGAGGATGTTGAAAATTTAGCGCGTCCGTTTTTAAAACGTGTAAAACCATTTGTTTGGGTAGCCAAAAAATTAAATTATCCGGAAGCTGTTAAACCGGGGAAATATAAAATTTCAAAGGGGATGAGTAACTTTGACCTGATAAAAATGCTGCGAAGCGGCAACCAGACCATGGTGAACCTGTCATTTAACAACCAAGACACATTTGAAAAACTTGCGGGAAGAATTTCCCAACAAATTGAAGCCGATTCCATTTCGCTGCTAAAAGTTATTACTGATCAAACTTTTTTAGATGAAGCGGGATTTACCCTTGAAACAGCCATCGGAATGTACGTACCAAACTCTTATGAATTTTATTGGAATACGACTGCCGAGAGTTTTAGGGCCAAAATGCTGGATGAATACACAAAATTTTGGGACACCGAACGGTTGGAAAAAGCAAAAAAATTAAATTTAACCCAAAATGAAGTCATAACCCTTGCTTCCATTGTCCAAAAAGAAACGGCAACGGTAAGTGAAAGACCTATTGTGGCCAAATTGTATTTAAACAGATTGACCAGTGGCTGGCCGCTGCAAGCCGACCCAACCATTATTTTTGCTTTAAAGGCCAAATTGGGAGATGAAACGGTAATTAAACGCGTGTTTTCGAAAGATTTGGAAATTAACTCGCCTTACAACACTTATAAAAACACCGGTTTGCCTCCAGGACCAATTTCAATGCCCGACATTTCTTCCATTGAAGCGGTTCTTAATCCGGCCAACCACGATTATTATTTTATGTGCGCCAGCGTAACAACTTTTGGAACCCACGAGTTTGCAAAAACGTTAGTCGAA
>JAUSOJ010000171.1 GCA_030656195.1 Lutibacter sp. | reverse complement strand
TCCTTTTTAAATCTTTTAAAACCAAATAAAAACACCATCAGTATTGCCGAAATAATTTCTGAAATTGATTTCAAAGGCGGAACAAAATACGCGGAAAACAGCAATAATACAGTGTATTTGGATCTTGAAGAATTGGGCGGATTTCCTTTTATCAAAACCATTATCATTGGTGATTTCTCCACCAAAATAAAACGGACTGGCTGTACGCTTTCTTTTATTTTTGAAAATGATTCTTTGGTTTTGAGTTCAGACAATAATGATGTTGAATCCAATCAAATCAAAAACACACCGGCCTATTATACGGAAATAGATTTTGAATTAACCGAAGAAGAATCGGCTAAAATAAGCAGTGAACAAGTGCTGGAAATTCAATATACCTTTAAGGACAAAATGCTAGCATTCACTCCAATTCCTACTCAAATTCAATAACCGTAAACTCAAATTTCAGCGGATCTGTATTTTTGAGTAATGTGGGAATAAGGTCTGCTCCCATTAATACATAAAACGCAGAAAAATTTTGGTTGCGTTCCTGCAGACTTTGGTTGGGAAACAACTCATTTTGCACTTCCTTAATGCGGTCAACCACGCCAGAAAGTTTGCGTTTTTGCGCCTTTAACAATCGCTTTTCCAAATTATCAAGTCCGTTTAATTGCTTTTTTTCCTGAGCATTTACTGCGCCTAGAAAGGTGCTGTCGGTTTTTTTGGCAAGCTCCTTTAAAGCAGAAAACTGTTGCTGCAAGGTGTTTTTTTGTACAGAAAAATCTATTTTTATTTCAGAATGTTCCTTAATGACATTGGCAATTAAGATTTCTTGTTTGGAAAAAATTTCAGTGACCGAGATGTTTAGTTTTTCCAGCTTATGCATCTGTTTATTAGTGGCCAGTAACACCGAATTTCTCAAAACCAATATTGGAAAAGGAACCTTTAAAGCGTTGAAATAATTTTTTAGCTGAAACCAATACGCCAATTCTCCGCCTCCGCCAATATATGCCAAGTTTGGCAATACTATTTCCTGGTAAAGCGGACGCATTATAACATTTGGACTAAAACGTTCGGGATGTTCTTCAACTTCCTTCATCATTTCATGTTCAGAAAAAGTGAGATTTGTATTGTTAATTGTAAAATGATTTTTTTCAAAAATAATGCGTTCCCTTAGCGCATCTTTCAAGTAAAATAAGTTAATTTCTCTCGGATTTACCTGAATTTTATATTCGGCTGACAAAAGCTGATCCGTTTTGGAAACAATATCGAAAGAAGTGTTTTGAAGCAATTCTTGTTTCACGAAAGGCGCAAACTGTTTTTTTAATTTTACATCATCCCCATCAACAATGACCAATCCATAAACGCCAAAAAGTTCATTCACCAAAAAGCGGGTAGCTTCAGCCAGATTATCGTTTTTTAAATACGCATTTTTAAACAATTCCCTTAAGGCATCGGCATTTTTGGAAGTGCCCAAAATGGAAGAAAATTCATTAAAAACAGCATCAAAACCGCTTGTTTTCAATCGGCCCACAGCACCGTCACTTTCCGTGTTCCAGCTGATTTTAGTGTTATCGACATTGAAATATTGGATCTCCTCAAAATCGTGGTCTTCCGTTGCCATCCAATACACCGGCACAAAATTTTGTTGCGGAAACTCCTTTTTCAGCCTGTCGGCCAAATTTATGGCGGTCACAATTTTATACAAAAAATATAAAGGACAGGTAAAAATATTCAATTGATGTCCGGTAGTCACCGTACACGTATTTTCATTTAAAAGTAATTCCAAATTTTGAGCTGCTTCATCTGAAATGATGGTATTTATATATTGTTGTTTCAGCGCATCGCTTAATAATTGTCTCGATGGTGCTGAAAACGCTGTATTTTTTGATTCAATCTGATTTTTAAATCCGGCAACATCTGGAAAATTCCCGTAAAATTCTGATAATTCGGGTTTTTCGTCCAAATAATCACAAATTAGTTTTGAAAAATAACCAGTAGCTGAAAAAGGAATATGGTGAACACTCATTATCCTTTATTATTTTTTCTGAAACAATGTGTATACATATTCTCTTGTATTTCCCGAAGGTTGCGTGTAGGTATGATTGAATGATTTCAGCAATTCAAAATCGTTTCCCAATCGTTCTTGCAGCATTTCTTCATTGTAATTAAAAACGTCCAATCCACTGCATTTTTTAGCGCCCTCTAAATTAAACTCAGCCAAAATTACGAATCCTTTTGGTTTTAAAACGCTTTTAAGCAAATCAAAATAGG
>JAUSOJ010000139.1 GCA_030656195.1 Lutibacter sp. | reverse complement strand
ATGAGCAACGCCGTTAAATTCACTTCAGGAGGAAAAATTAATGTAAACGTGCGTTTATTGAAAGAAGATAAAAAGAAGGTTTCCATTGAATTTTCAATTGCCGATACCGGAATTGGAATTCCTGAAGACAAAATAACCACTATTTTTGAAAACTTTCAACAAGCGTCTACCGGTACTTCAAAAATTTATGGAGGAACAGGATTGGGACTTGCCATTGCCAAACAATTGGTTGAATCACAAGGTGGAAGCATTTCCGTAAAAAGCAAAATTGATGAAGGTTCAACCTTTAGTTTTAAAATGAATTTTCAAAAAACTAATGAGAGTTTGACTGAAAATCCCGAAGAGCAAAACCCGCCACCAAAATCTCAAACAGGGCCTAAAAAAATTAAGGTATTGGTGGTTGAGGATATTGCACTCAATCAATTGTTGATGAAAACCCTTTTGGATGATTTCGGTTTTGAGTGTGAAATTGCTTCCAACGGAAAAATAGCCATTGAAAAACTTCAAAATAACAGTTATGACGTTATTTTAATGGACTTGCAGATGCCGGAAATGGATGGATTTGAAGCCACAGATTATATTAGAAATACCTTGAAATTAAACATTCCTATTATTGCACTCACTGCAAATGTTACTACGGCTGATTTGGAAAAATGCAAAACTGTTGGTATGAATGACTATGTTTCAAAACCCATTGAAGAGAAAATCTTATACAAAAAAATAGTTGATCTGGTAAATAAACCTATTCCTGAAAAACCAAATGAAGTAAATGAGAATTTAACATCGATTGAAAAAAGCGAGCAATTAAAATGTACCGACTTATCTTATTTAAAACAACGCACTAAGTCGAACCAAGAATTAATGATGGAAATGATTTCCCTTTACTTAGAACAAACGCCACCCATACTTTTTGCAATGAAACAAAGTGTTACCGATAAAAATTGGCCTTCATTATACAAAGAGGTGCATAAATTAATTCCTTCATTCTCGATTATGGGCATCAATCCCGATTTTGAAATTATGGCAAAAAAAGTTCAGGAATATGCAAAAACGCAACAAAACACAAACGAAATACCTGATTTGGTTATTCAGCTAACTAAAGTTTGCACACAGGCTTGCGAAGAATTAACAGAAGTATTTAATGAGCTTAAAAACACGGAAAAAGAATAATCTATAGTAAATCGCCTTGGGTTTTATATGCCATCAATAAATTAATATTTGTTTATATCTTACAATAACAATTTAAGATCCATCTAATTTGACTGTAATGAAAAATATTTTGAAATCGAAACATAAATTTGAAAACAAAGAAAAAATGATACTTCGGGATTTCTTGGCATTAGAACGCACCAGATTGGCAAACGAAAGAACCTTATTCTCCTACATAAGAACTTCTTTATACTTGCTTTTGGGAGGAATCGCGCTTTTTCAAATAACTGGTTTTGAAAGAATTAAATGGCTGGGTTATGTTTCGATTGCTTTAAGCATTATTATTTTGATCATAGGTATTTTTAGATTTAATCATATAAAATTTAAATTGAAGAAATATTATTTAAAATCCAAAGATGAAGGGTTACAAATAAAAGATCTTGAATAGAAAAAAAGCAATAAGTCATTGTTTTTCTTGTTATCACCATTTGCCACAAGCCCTAAAACTTTACATATCGGAGATTTAACTTCTTCTTACTTGATGAAAATCTGTGAATCATGTAAGTATTTTCAAAAACTATGTAACATAAATCATTCAGAAAATTTTGATTTTTGTGTTTTGATTTAATACAATATCCTATGAAATATTTCCATGTTTTATTCATCCTGTCTATCATTTTAATAAGTTGCCATCCGCAAGAAAAACCCATTCAGAATATCGAGACAGTGCCTGATGAGATTGCAAAAAACACGACGCCTAAAGCTGAAAATAATAAGCAATCATTGGTCTTAACTTTTGATGCGTTGCAATTGGTTGATCAAATTTCTGGATCCTCCAATGAATTGCCATTTGGCACGCCATTAGATCAGCTAACTGAAATCATTAATAACGCTTTACAATCAAAAGCAGAAAGTATTGCCGTGAATAAAGAATGTAGTGCCGGTTCATTAAAAATGGTGGCTTGGAACAATGGTTTAACGTTGGTTTTTCAGGAAAATAACACAAAAAGTGATGGACCAAAAATCGATTGGTTATTTCAAGGCTGGTCTATTGACGGCACTAATGAAGATGTTCAAAAGTTGACCACCATGGCTGGCATAGGGATTGGATCAACGCTGGAAGAAATTCAAAGTGCTTATGAAATTGAAGTCAGAAAAACCGGTTTGGGACATGAATTTTCAACTGCCGCGGGTATGTACGGAATTTTAGACGGTGCTGGTAAAGATGCAAAAATTACCCATTTATGGAGTGGCGTAAGCTGTAATTTCAGATAAAAAAAGGTAATTTAAAGATTGATGTTCATTTTAATTATTTGTCGTAACTTTTAATTTTTCCGGGTATTGAAATCTGTGAATCTTGTAACTTTTATCAAAAGTTATGTAACATTTTGGCTGCAAAATTCTCCATTTTTGTATTATAAATAAGTTGTAAAAACAAAGCACTTAAAGCATTTTTTAATCAACAGAAGTTGCTGTAAGCACCGTAAATATTGAAACAAAAAAAATATAAATTTAAATAACAACCTAATAATCAATTGTATGAACAGTATATTTAAAGGCTTAATTGCCGGTTTCGGAGCGCATAAATTAGGCGGTGGCTGCATAAGCACAGTGGTCATTTTTATTATTATTTTTGTGGTACTTGGGCAATGCTCATAATAATCCAATAAAAATTTAATTTTAATTAATAATAGTGATAACTTCAAAAAAAGTTTCACATAAAAAATAACCAATATGACAATTCAAATAAATTCAGACAGTAACTTAACGGTACACAAAGAATTCAGAACACAATTACAAACCCAAATTACAGAAGATTTAAGCAGATTTAGCGAACACATCACAAGGTTGGAAGTGCATCTTTCGGATGAAAACGGACAAAAAGACGCGCTCAATGACAAACGATGCTTGGTTGAAGCACGCCTTGAAGGAATGAAACCTATCGCTGTCACAAATATTGCTAACAACCATGAACAAGCTGTTGACGGTGCAATAGACAAGTTAATATCAACGCTCGAAACAAAATTTGGCCGTTTGAACAATCATTAAGAAGAAAAAAACATACTGTTTTAGGAAGCTAAATTCCTTAAACACTATGCTCCATAAGTTTCTCATGCGCCCGTTAAAAAAGTGTATGAGAAACTTTTTAGTTGACAACAATACCAACATATACAATCATATTTTAAAAAAATAAGTATTAAAATCACTTCTGAACTTCAGAAAGCCTTAGTTTTGCATTAAAAGATTTAAGGTGCATAAAAATTTGTTGAAAAGTACTTTTTTAGGAATCGTGAGTATCTTTGCTTTCAATTCCTGCACATCCATTCCCAAAGGCGCAACAGCTGTTAAACCATTTGATAAAGAAAAATATTTAGGAAAATGGTATGAAATAGCCCGTTTGGACTTTAAGTTTGAACGCGACTTAAACAACACAACCGCTACTTATTCCATCAATAAAGACGGCAGTATTAGGGTTGATAACCGTGGTTATAATTATAAAACAAACCAATGGAAACAAGCCGTTGGCAAAGCAAAATTTAGAGCCGATGAAAATGAAGCTGCACTAAAAGTTTCGTTTTTTGGACCATTTTATACAGGTTACAATGTAATTGCGTTAGACAATGCGTACAAATATGCGCTTGTTGCAGGAAAAGATTTAGGCTATCTATGGATTCTTTCCCGTGAAACTGAAATTCCTGAAACCGTTAAACAAAATTATCTTAAAATAGCGGCAGATTTGGGGTATAAAACTTCCAATCTTGTATGGGTTGAGCACAATAAATAAAAAATAGCAACAAAAATATAATTCTGTTAAGATTAAATTCATTAAAATAATAATTATGGGCAAACTATTTGGCGGATCAGGTAAAAAAAGATATCAGGTAGAAGAAACAAGATATGATAAAATGAATTACAGACGCTGCGGAAAAAGCGGCTTGATGCTTCCTGAAATTTCGTTGGGCCTGTGGCATAATTTCGGGTTTTCGGATGACTTTGAAAATTCGAGAAATTTATTGAAATGTGCTTTTGACAACGGAATTACGCACTTCGATTTGGCCAACAATTACGGTCCGCCCTACGGTTCTGCCGAAACCACTTTTGGCGAAATTTTCAAAAAAGATTTCAAACCTTACAGAGATGAATTACTCATTTCTACCAAAGCCGGCTGGGATATGTGGCCGGGACCTTATGGAAATTTTGGCTCCAGAAAATATTTGATTTCAAGCTTGGACCAAAGTCTGGAAAGAATGGGCCTTGACTATGTCGATATTTTTTACCACCACCGTCCAGACCCAGAAACGCCGCTGGAAGAAACAATGGGTGCGCTGGACCATCTTGTAAGGCAGGGAAAAGCGCTTTACGTTGGGATTTCTCAATATAATGCAGAAGACACTTTAAAAGCGACTAAAATTTTAAAGGATTTAGGAACACCGTGTTTAATTCATCAACCAAAATACAATATGATGGATCGCTGGGTTGAAAACGGACTTTTAGATGTATTGGGAAATGAAGGCGTTGGCGCCATTGCATTTTCACCACTGCAACAAGGAATTTTAACCGATAAATATTTGGCCGGTTTTCCTGAAAATTCAAGAGCCGTTAAGGATGGGCGTTATTTAAAAACGGATCAAATTGATAAAGATCTGATTTCAAAAGTGACCCAATTAAATAAAATTGCTATTTCAAGAGGGCAAAGTTTGGCGCAAATGGCGATTGCCTGGTTGTTGAAAGACAAACGAATCACCTCAGTTTTGGTTGGCGCCAGCAGAACCGAACAGTTAATGGACAGCTTAAAAGCATTGGAAAATTTAGAATTTTCTCCAGAAACTCTTAAAAAAATTGAAAACGTACTGAAATAGAATTTTCACAGGTTTCTTTAACTTTAAACCTTATTATTCTGAGTTTCGTTTTTTATATTTACACTTGACTTCGCTTTTTTCAACAAATAACCCTCGTGTTCATTTGTTTAAAAAAGTAAAGCGTACTTTAGATTATCAAAATTTATTATTTTGAACTTTATTATTACCACAATTAAAACATAAAATGGAAAAAATTTTTAGACCAAAGTTTTTTAGTCTGCTAAAAACCGGGTTTACAAAAAAACAACTTACATCAGATCTTTTTGCTGGCGTTGTAGTTGGAATTGTTGCATTACCTCTTGCCATTGCATTTGCAGTTGCATCGGGTGTTTCTCCTGAAAAAGGACTTATTACCGCTGTTATCGCGGGGTTTTTAATTGCACTATTGGGTGGCAGCCGCGTTCAAATTGGCGGTCCAACCGGCGCGTTTATTATTATTTTATATGGCATTGTTGAAAAATACGGCATAGATGGCCTTATTATTTCATCGGTAATGGCTGGCCTGATGCTGGTTGCTTTCGGATTGTTAAAATTGGGCTCTTTATTGAAATATTTTCCGCATTCATTGGTGGTTGGATTCACAAGCGGTATTGCAGTGGTTATTTTTTCAACCCAAATTAGAGACGCACTTGGTTTGGACATTGCAAAAGTTCCTACTGATTTTATTGATAAATGGAAAATGTTTTACAATCACATTGACCATATTAACTATTATGCGCTTTCAGTTACTTTGGTTACCATAGGAATTATATTACTTTTCAGCAAGTTAAAAACAAAAGTGCCAGGGTCATTTATTGCCATTATTGGAATGACCGCTATTGTTCAACTGTTCGATTTTCCTGTTACCACAATCGAATCATTTTTTGGGGATATTCCTGCAAAATTCGATTTTGTAATTCCCAATTTTCAGTTTGATAATTTATCAATGTACTTGCAGCCGGCATTAACAATTGCCTTGCTGGGCGCGATAGAATCGTTGCTTTCTGCAGTTGTTTCGGATGGAATGATTGGAGGAAATCACCGTTCCAATACCGAATTAATTGCCCAAGGCATTGCAAACATCGTTACGCCGTTTTTTGGGGGCATCCCCGCAACGGGCGCAATTGCCCGTACTGCGACAAACGTAAAAAATGGAGGAAGAACGCCTGTGGCAGGTATTGTGCATTCCATCACCTTATTGTTAATTATGTTATTTTTTGGACAGTGGGCAAAATTAATTCCAATGTCTGTTTTGGCCGGGGTGTTAATTATAGTCGCCTACAATATGAGTGAATGGCGTTCCTTTATTTCAATATTGCATAGCTCTTCATTTGATATTATTATTCTGTTCTCTACATTTCTTCTTACAATATTTGTGGATTTAACAGTTGCAATTGAAATTGGCATTGTATTGTCCGCATTGTTATTTATGAGA
>JAUSOJ010000141.1 GCA_030656195.1 Lutibacter sp. | reverse complement strand
GAAAACAGCTGGTAGCTGTTTTTAGCGAACGGCCCAGCCGGCGCACGGGTTTTATAAGTTCAAAGCTCAAAGCTCAAATGTTAAAGCAAAAACAAATTTCGTCATTGCGAGAAGGATTATTGAGGCGTAGCCGAAATAATCCGACGCGGCAACCTGTTGTGAACTACCAAAATGTCCCTAAGAAACCTGTTGTGAACTACTAAAATACCCCTAAGAAACCTGTTATAAATTACCTAAATACTTGTCGAAGACGCATTTTTTAATCCAAAATCCAAAATCCAAAATTGTAAATCCCTACTCCCTAAAAAAGTCATTCGCTTTAAGCACAGGTTCAATCAATTTTAAAACCTTCGCGTCAACAACCTTTTCCAAAAAATCCAGATGGTGGTGTTTGTGGGTATCAGTGCCTGCAAAATCAATCAATTGCTGTTTTAAAAGTTGAAAAGAAACCTCTGCAACAGAGGATCCGTAATAATTGGACAGAGAAAGCAAGTTGATCTGGAACAAACAGCCCGCAGCTTTTAATTTTGCATATTCCTTAAAGTCATTATGGAAATAAGAATACCTTTCAGGATGCGCCAAAACAGGTTTATAGCCTGCAATTTGAATATTGAAAAGGGTTTCATATAAATTAATGGGCGCATTGAGAAAGGACAGTTCCACCAAAATATAATTGTCTTTTAAGGGGCGTAATTTTTCGGTTTTTAGCAAGTGCTCAAAATTGGCGTCCAGCATATATTCTGCGGCGGCGCTTATGGTAATATCCGTAAATGCAATACTTTTTAAATGCGCATTCAGGGCATCAAGCTGACGTTGAATGGTTTCAGAAGAATTTTCCCAAACACTTTCCATCACATGCGGCGTACAGATAATGCGTTTAATGCCATAGCCATGCATCCTCCGCAACATCGCCACCGATTCGTCCATACTTTTGGAACCGTCATCGATATTCGGTAAAAAATGCGAATGAATATCCACAAAATCTGCAGAAAATAAGTCGGTAAGCGGGGTTTTTTTCTGAAAAAAGGAAAACATAAAACAGCAATATTTGAGATAAGCGGCAAATTTAAGAAATTTGTAGCGATGTTCCGTTTTTTAATCGTTTAATCCTGTTTCTGTAATATTTTTTTCCACCAGCCGGCTGGCATGCAAACTTTAGGGGTTGGGGAAAAGAAAAAATTTGTTATTCATTTAATCCGGAAAACATTGGTATGATTTATCATATAGAGACGGGTTGCAATTGCTTTTTTAATTTCAAACAATAATTCCCCCTACGGGCCTGCCTGCCGGCGAGGCAGGGATCTGTCGACTTTTTAAACAATTCGCACTAAATAATTTACAAAACTCAAAACAAGGCCATATTGAGATGGTAAATTTATGAATATTCTATTTTAGTATCAATTTTGATGAGATTTCAACAATTGTTTTATTTTTTAGCCAAATAAATTGTGTGTTTTTAAAATTAATGTATAGATTTGCGCTTCAATAAACAACGATGATTACAAATAACACTTGGAACAGCTTTTATTTTTACTTTTATTTTAGCAATAAGAGATGAGGCTTCGTATGTGTTATTTTAACAAAAATAAATAATAAAGGTCTCGAAAAATTTCGAGGCTTTTTTTTTGATACAAATTTAAAAATGAAGGTAGCAATACAAGGAATTAAAGGATCATTTCACCACATTGTGGCCGAGGAATATTTCGGAAAAAATATCGACTTGGTCGAGTGTATGTCGTTCAGCGAAATGCCGGGCTTGCTGTTCAGCAAAAAAGCAGAAGTCATTGTGATGGCCATTGAAAATTCCATTGCAGGCGCTATTTTGCCAAACTATGCGCTTATAGACGATCATAAACTCACCATTTGCGGGGAGCATTATTTGCCCATTCACCACAATTTAATGGCTTTGGGCGGACAAACAATCGCCGATATTAAAGAGGTGTATTCGCATCCGATGGCTTTGTTGCAATGCCATAAATTTTTTAATGATTATCCGCATATCAAACTCATTGAAGATAAGGATACCGCAGCGGTGGCCAAGAGAATTCAGGATCAAAAACTGTTGGGTGTTGCGGCAATCGCGGGCAGTTTGGCAGCTGAGATTTACAATCTGGAAATTATTGCGCCGGAAATACAGACCATTAAAGACAATGCAACCCGATTTTTCATCCTGACCAATGCGGAAAACAAAAAAAGCGTTTCGGCAAATAAGGCATCCATCAAATTTATCACCAGCAATGATACCGGAAGTTTGGCGCAAGTGCTTACTATTTTGGCAAAGCACAATTTAAATCTTTCCAAAATACAGTCGATGCCCGTAATTGAAACGCCTTGGAAATATGCATTTTTTGCCGATTTTATTTTCGACAGCTATGCCGATTATTTCAATGCCATCAAAGAAGTAAATGAAAAAACGGAAGCCTTAAAAGTGTTGGGCGAATACAATAAAAGCAAACGTTCATGATATCAAAAGCGAAGAGATTAAACGATGTGAAGGAATACTACTTTTCCGTAAAGTTACGGGAAGTGGCCGCATTGCGGAATGCCGGAAAACCAATTATCAACCTGGCCATCGGAAGTCCCGATTTAAATCCGCCCCCAAGTGTGGTGGAAGCCATAAAAAATGCGATGGAACTGCCAACGGCGCATCAGTATCAGAGTTACCAGGGCATTCCTGAATTGCGCGAAGGCATCGCGAATTTTTACAAAACCAATTTCAACGTATCGCTAAATCCTGCCAATGAAATATTGCCTTTGATGGGATCGAAAGAAGGAATTATGCACATTTCTATGGCTTTTTTAAATGCCGGCGATCAAGTGCTGATTCCAAATCCGGGCTATCCAACGTACGAATCTGTAACCAGGTTGCTGGAAGCGGAACCTGTTTTTTATGCCTTGCGACAAGAAACAAATTGGTTGCCAAATTTTGATGAAATTGAAAAGCTGGATTTAAGCAAGGTGAAAATAATGTGGGTAAATTATCCGCATATGCCTACCGGGGCGGTGGCTTCAAAAGAAGATTTTGAACAACTGATTGCCTTTGGAAAAAAGCACAATATTTTAATTGTGAACGACAATCCGTATTCTTTTGTGCTGAATGACAATCCGATCAGCATTATGGAAACGGAAGGCGTAAAAGAAGTGGCGATTGAACTGAATTCGTTGAGCAAAACCTTCAATATGGCCGGATGGCGTGTTGGAATGGTGGTGGGCAATGCCGAAATTATCAAAACAATTTTGGAAGTGAAAAGCAATATGGATTCCGGAATGTTTTTCGGGATTCAGAAAGGCGCAGTGGAAGCCCTAAAATTGTCGGAAGACTGGTTTATAAATCAAAATGACATCTATCAAAAAAGACAGAAAATTGTGCGGGAAATATTTGACGCCTTAGGCTGTACCTACAATAAAAATTACGGAGGCTTGTTTGTGTGGGCAAAATTGCCCGATGGCAAGGATGCCACTGCGTTTACCGACAAGTTATTGTATGAAAACGATGTGTTTATTACCCCGGGGAATATATTTGGTTCTCATGGTGAAGGCTATATCCGCGCTTCGTTGTGCGTTTCAGAAACCGTGTTAAAGGAAGTGTTGAACAGATTATCTACCGTAGAAATTTATTAAATGGAAAAATTAGTGGTAATTGGTTTGGGTTTAATAGGCGGTTCTTTGGCGCTCGATTTAAAGAAAAGAGAAGGCTATAAAGTATGCGGAATTGACCGAAATCCCGAACATATTAAAAAAGCGCTGGCACTTGGTTTGATTGATGAAGCAATTGATTTTTCTCAATTGTCCGATGCATCGGTGGTGGTGATTGCGGTGCCCGTGAATAAAATTGCGGAGGTAACTTTGAAAGTGCTGGACAATGTTTCGGAAGAAACACTGGTTTTTGATGTAGGCTCGGTAAAAAATGAAATTTGCAAGGCAATACAAAACCACCCAAACCGCAAAAACTTTGTGGCGGCACATCCGCTTGCCGGGACAGAATTTTCGGGTCCTGAAGCGGCTATTTTCGATTTGTTCGATCATAAAGTGGCCATTCTTTGCGAAACGGAAAAGTGCGGCTGGCAAATGCTCGACAAAGCGTTAAGCCTGTTTAAAAAACTGAATATGCGCATCAAAATGATGAACCCGGTTGAGCACGACAGGCACATCGCCTACGTGTCGCACCTGTCGCATGTGAGTTCGTTTATGCTGGGAAAAACAGTGCTGGAAATCGAAAAAAATGAGCAGTATATTTTTGATATGGCAAGTACTGGTTTTGCGTCAACCGTGCGTTTGGCAAAAAGCTCCTCGAGCACCTGGACACCTATTTTTCTGCAAAATAAAGAAAATGTCATCCGGTCTTTGGAGGAATATATCAAAAATCTGGGTGAATTTAAGGAAATGATTGAAAACGATGACGAAGACGGATTAAACAGAACAATGAACAATACAAATTATATTAAAACAATTTTAAACGGCATTAAATAGTCAAAGTAAAACAGGAAAGAACATGGAAATTACGAAAGAAAACAGAAAGTGGTTGGATGATATGAATTTATCGCATCCAATTGTAATTGCAGGACCTTGCAGTGCAGAAACGGAAGATCAGGTGATGAAAACGGCACACTTGCTTAAAAATACCGATGCCAATGTGTACCGCGCAGGTATTTGGAAACCAAGAACACGTCCGGGCGGATTTGAAGGTGTTGGAGAGATTGGATTGCCTTGGCTGAAACGCGTGAAAGCCGAAACCGGTATGCTGGTGACCACCGAAGTGGGGAATGCAAATCACGTTGAATTGGCCTTAAAACACGGCATCGATATTTTATGGATTGGCGCAAGAACCACCGTGAATCCATTTGTGGTGCAGGAAATTGCCGATGCTTTAAAAGGCGTTGATATCCCGGTATTGGTGAAAAATCCCGTAAATCCCGATTTGCCTTTGTGGTTGGGTGCCGTAGAACGTTTTCAGGCAGCCGGAATTTCCCAGTTGGGCGTTATTCACCGCGGATTTTCTACCTACAATTCGTTGCATTACCGCAACAAACCAAAATGGCATTTGGCCATTGAACTGCAAAAGGAGTTCCCTAATTTGCCGTTGATTATTGATCCTTCACATATCTGCGGAAGAAGAGACACCTTGCTGGATGTTTCCCAAACGGCTCTCGATTTAAATTACGACGGATTTATGATTGAAACACACATTGACCCGGACAATGCCTGGAGCGATGCCAAACAACAAATTACGCCGGCACAATTGGCGCAAATGACGGTTGATTTGAAAATTCGTCTGAAAAGCAGCAGCAAAGAAGAGTTTCAAAGAAAATTGAATATGTACCGCAAAGAATTGGATTTGCTCGACAGCAATTTAATCGAGTTACTGAAAGACAGAATGGGTATCTCCGAACAAATAGGCAGGTTAAAACACAGTGAAAATGTGGCAATTTTACAAAGCGCACGATGGGCCGATATTTTGGCATCAATGACCGAAGCCGCAGAAGAAAAAGGACTGAGCAAAGAATTTGTGGAAGAAATATTTAAAGCCATTCACGTGGAATCAATTAATATTCAGCATAACGTAAAGTAAAAGTCTGAAGACCGAAGACGGAAGCCTTCCTGCCGGTAGGCAGGCAGATTCGTTGTAAAATATTGAACGCGTCATCCTGAACTTGTTTCAGGATCTCATGAAATGAAGTTTCAATCATCATACCAGAAAGCACGGAATAAAATCCGTGCTTTTTTTTACCATTTCCTTTTCCCTTTTGCTGAAAACGGTTTATGAATACCGAGAATTAAATACGGTTCTATATCATTTAGCGCCTTTCGCGTAAAACTTTGCGGACTTTGCGTTTAAACCCTTAAACTTTGAGACTTTGCAACTTGCAACTTTCTGACTGAAAACAGCTAAAATTCAGTTTTTTAAACAAATTATCCATAAAGGGTAAATTGATCCAAATAAACCGTTATTTTTGTGCTGCACATGAAAATTATAGAACAAATAAAACAACCCATTCTTGAAGAAATGGAACTCTTTGAAAGCAAGTTCAAAGAATCCATGGCTACAAAAGTGCCGTTGCTAAACAGAATCACCCAATACATCGTAAGGCGAAAAGGAAAACAAATGCGCCCGATGTTCGTGTTTTTGGTGGCTAAAATGGTTTCGGGCGGCAGGTTTGAAGAACGCACCTATCGCGGAGCCTCTGTGATAGAATTGATTCATACGGCAACTTTGGTGCACGACGATGTAGTGGATGAAAGCAACAAACGTCGAGGTTTTTTCTCTGTAAATGCCTTATGGAAAAACAAAATTGCAGTGCTTGTCGGAGATTTTTTATTGTCTAAAGGCCTGTTGCTCTCTATCGACAACAATGATTTTGACATCTTAAAACTGATTTCGGTGGCCGTTCGGGAAATGAGCGAAGGAGAATTGCTGCAGATTGAAAAAGCACGCCGACTCGATATTACCGAAGAAGTTTATTTCGAAATCATCCGTCAAAAAACAGCCACTTTAATTGCGGCCTGTTGCGGAATCGGAGCAGCTTCTATGGGAAGTACTGCAGAAGAAATTGAGAATATGCGCTTGTTTGGGGAACGCATTGGCATCGCTTTCCAAATAAAAGATGATTTATTCGATTATACCGATGAAAAAATAGGAAAACCTACCGGCATCGACATTAAAGAACAAAAAATGACCTTGCCGCTTATTTATGTGTTAAATACCTGCACCAAGGAGGAACGCGAATGGCTGATCAAATCGGTTAAAAAGTACAACAAAGACAAACAACGCGTAAAAGAAGTCATTGCCTTTGTGAAAGAAAAAGGCGGTATTGAATATGCCACTGAAAAAATGAAAGAATACCAATCCAAAGCATTGGAATTACTGGAAATCTATCCGGAATCTTCGTATAAAGATTCCCTTTTGACAATGGTCAATTATGTGATCGAACGTAAAATTTAAACGGCCTCTGCCAGTTTTAACAACTCTTCCAAATGCTTTCTTGAATTTGACAATCGGGGCACTTTATGCTGTCCGCCCAATTTTCCTTTGAGTTTCAGCCAATCGTAAAACAAACCTTTTCTTGCGCAGACAATAATGGGCATAGATAAAGTCATATTGTGATAGCGTTTGGCCTCATAATCGGAATTGATCGATTTCAGTGCATTATCCAGCAATTCGGTAAAATAATTCAGGTTTTCAGGAGGCGCTGTAAATTCAATCAGCCACTCATGTCCGCCACTTTTATCATCAACCATAAAAATAGGGGCAACGGTGAATTCACATACTTCGGCACCGGTCTTTAAACAGGCTTGTTTTAGGGCGGTTTCTGCATTTTCAATAATCAATTCTTCACCAAAAACATTGATAAAATGTTTGGTTCTGCCGGTAATCCTGATTCTAAATGGATTTAACGACATAAATTTTATGGTGTCTCCAATCAAATAACGCCACAAACCGCCATTGGTGGTAATCACTATGGCGTAATTTGTATTGAGTTTTACTTCAGAAAGCGGAATGGCCAGGGAATTTTCCCCCTCAAAATTATCCATCGGAATAAACTCGTAAAAAATGCCATAATCAAGCATAAGCAGCATATTCAGTGAATTGTTGACATCCTGAATGGCGAAAAATCCTTCGGATGCATTGTAAGTTTCGTAATATTTAAAGGTTTCTTTTGGAATCAGTTTTTTGAATTGTTCCCGGTACGGATTAAAATTTACGCCACCGTGAAAATAGACTTCCAGGTTTGGCCAAACTTCCAGAATGTTGTTTTTTCCGGTTCTTTCCAGCACATAGTTTAGCAGCACCAGCATCCATGATGGCACGCCAACCAAACTGGTGATGTCTTCGTTGATGGTTTCATCAACAATGGCTTTCATCTTGCTTTCCCATTCGCCCATCAATGCGGTTTCCTGCTTTGGCGCACTGTTATAATCGACCCAAAAAGGCAAATTTTCTATGATAATGGCCGATAAATCGCCAAAATAGGAGTTGTTGTCTTCATAAACGGCACTGCTTCCGCCCAATCGCAAACTTTTTCCTATAAAAAGCTGGGCATCCTCATTGTTATTGAAATAGAGGCAAAGCATGTCTTTTCCGGCTTTAAAGTGGCAATCCTCCAAAGCTTCTTCGCTCACGGGAATAAACTTGCTTTTTGAGTTGGTGGTGCCGCTTGATTTAGCAAACCATTTGATGGGCGTAGGCCAAAACACGTTTTGTTCTCCTTTTCGGGTGCGTTCAATAAGGTGTTCAATAGATTCATATTGCTGAATTGGGACATTTCTGGCGAATTCGGCATAGGTGCTAATTTCAGAGAATTGGTATTTTTTGCCAATTTCGGTATCCTGCGCTTTTTCTACCAATTTATGCAGCAATTCTTCCTGAACATCAATGGGATATTTTAAAAATAATTCCATTTGGTGTTTCCGCTTTTTTAAAAACCAGCAAATTATTGAATTAACTATTGGATATGGCATGTTTTATTAAGTATCTTTAGGCTTTAAATTTACTAAAAAATTACGATGCAATACCACACTGTTTTAAAAAAGATGATGACGGAGTTTAATGAGCCCATAAACTATTATTTGGAAGTTGAAAATGATTTCCTGAACCTGAACCAGCTGCTGGGACGCAATATGGAAATTCGTTTTGAAGGTTATCAATGTTTGTGCTGCGGAAAAGAAAAGAAAATTTTCAGGCAAGGGTTTTGTTATGATTGTTTTTATGAAAGTGCCCACGTGGGCGACTGGATTATGAAACCCGAATTAAGCACCGCGCATTTGGGAATCAGCGATCGCGATTTGGACTATGAAGAAAAAGTGCAGCTGCAACCGCATATTGTGTATCTGGCCTTGTCCAGCAATGTAAAAGTGGGTGTCACCCGAAAAACACAGGTGCCAACGCGGTGGATAGATCAAGGCGCCTCAAAAGCCATTGAAATTGTGGAAGTTCCCAACCGCTATTTGGCGGGAATTACCGAAGTGGCCCTAAAAGACCATGTGGCCGATAAAACCAGCTGGCAAAAAATGCTGAAAAATGAAATAGCGAACATCGATTTAATTGAAGAACGCGAAAAGTTAAAACAATACATTCCTGCGGAAGCCATGCCTTATTTTTTGCCGAATAACGGAAAAATTACCGCCATAGAATATCCCGTATTACAATATCCCGCAAAAATAAAAACCTTGAATTTGGAAAACACCCCAGATTTTATGGGCAAGCTGATGGGCATCAAAGGACAATATTTGTTGTTTGAAGATGGCACGGCGTTTAATATCAGAAACAGTGAAGGCTATAAAGTGCAGTTGATGATTTTTTGAATTACGTCCCGATAGCTACCGGGATTAGGATTTTTGATTAAATAGTTATAGGTTAAAATTATTGAACCCGTCATCCTGAACTTGTTTCAGGATCTCATGAAATGAAGTTTCAATCATAATGCCAGCCGGCGCTCGGGAAGAACTAATTTTACAGAAAAAGACCATCAAACTAAATTCCTGCCTGCCGGTAGGTCTGCGATTTTCGATTCAAAAGGCAATCTACAATATTAAAAAATCCCATTCCGACTTGTAAAGTCATGAATGGGATTTTTTTAATTGTAAAAAAAATTATTTTATGGCAAGCGCATGGTCAATGATGAAAATGAGGCTGGTACGATGTGCCCTTGTAGTTTCATCGGCTGAAGTCGCACCGGAAAGCATCGTTTTAATTTTTTTCAAGGTTAACAGTGCCGCTGCTTTCGAGATGTC
>JAUSOJ010000138.1 GCA_030656195.1 Lutibacter sp. | reverse complement strand
TGTTATTTGTTTGCGGATCGATTAATATAAAGGCGCCATTGGTTCTGTGTTCTTTAAATGCATCTAAAAAAATAGGTTTGTTCAATTGAAATGAAACAGACGCGATGTCATTTATTTGCAAACTTGAAACTTGGGTGTCCACACCCGAAAAATCAGTTTCAATTTTATGATGAATCTCACTCACTTTTGCCAATACCTTATTGACGCCGTGCTGCAACACATATTTTGAGCCAACCGATAAGGATTTGGAACACATCCAACATACTTTTGCCGTAAATGCTTTTTCAATTCTTGGCAATTCGTTTGCTTTTACAATCATATCGCCCCTGCTCACATTCACGTTGTTTTCTAAAGTGATGGAAATGGAAGATCTTCTTGCGGCACTTTGGTATTTTTTATCGTTGAAATAAATTTCTTTGACTTTGGTTCTAGTTTCAGACGGAAGCACCACAACTTCGTCGCCCACATTGATATCGCCGCCATAAACTTTGCCGGCATAACCCCTGAAATCGTGGAATTCTTCTGTTTTCGGACGAATAACGTACTGCACCGGAAAGCGCATTTTGCCTCTGTTATAAATATTTACGGTATCCAGTTTCTCCAAATATTCCAACAATGTTTGTCCGCCAAACCAAGGCATCGCATCCGATTTATCCACCACATTGTCGCCTTTTAGTGCACTAACTGGAATATAAGTGATGTTTTGATCTTCATAATCGCTTTTATCAACCAGTTTTTCAAAATCAGCCTTAATTTCATCGTATCTTTCTTCAGAAAAACCGACTAAATCCATTTTATTAATACAAACAATCACACTTTTAATCCGCAATAGATTATTGATAAAAAAGTGACGATAGGTTTGCTCAATCACCCCGTGACGCGCATCAATCAAAATGATGGCAACTTGCGAGGTTGAAGCGCCGGTAACCATATTTCTGGTATATTCCACATGGCCGGGCGTATCGGCAATAATGTAACTTCTGGTTGCTGTTGAAAAATAAATATGTGCCACATCAATGGTAATTCCCTGTTCGCGTTCAGCCACAAGGCCGTCTGTCGCTAAAGAAAAATCCAAATAATCGTACCCTTTTTGTTTGCTGCTTTTTTCAATGGCCTCCAATTTGTCGTCGGTTAACGATTTTGTGTCGTACAATAACCTTCCGATTAAGGTACTTTTACCGTCGTCCACACTTCCTGCCGTTGCTATTTTTAAAACTTCCATATTTCTTATTAGTATTGCGTAGTAAGTATTGAGTTTTATCTTTTTATCTTACTAATTTCATTTTCAATTGTTAATTTTTAATTATTCATTAATAATTAAAAGTACCCCTGTTGTTTTCTTTTTTCCATCGCTGCTTCAGAGCGTTTGTCGTCTATTCTGGCACCGCGTTCAGAAATGCTTGAATCCCTGATTTCCGCAACCACTTCACGAATGGTTGCCGCATAAGAATCCACTGCCGCGGTACAACTCATATCGCCCACTGTCCTGAAACGAACCATGCGTTCTTCCACTTCTTCTTCATCATCTTTAAACACATGTTCTGATGCCGACCAAATAAGCCCGTCTCTCATAAATATATCGCGTTTGTGCGCAAAATAGATAGATGGAATCTCCAAATCTTCATTTTCAATATAAGTCCACACGTCTAATTCTGTCCAGTTTGAAATAGGAAAAACACGCACATTTTGTCCGAGCTGAATTTGTCCGTTCAGCATATCGAACAATTCCGGGCGCTGATTTTTTTCATCCCATTGTCCAAAGTCATCACGAACGGAAAAAATACGTTCTTTCGCTCTCGCTTTCTCTTCGTCTCTTCGCGCACCGCCAATACAGGCATCGAATTTAAATTCTTCAATGGCATCCAACAACGTGGTTGTCTGCAACACATTTCTGCTGGAATATCGACCCGATTCTTCCTTCACTTTTCCCTGATCTATGGAATCCTGCACATTTCTTACAATCAATTCCAATCCCAATTCCGCAACCAGTTTGTCACGAAACTCGATTGTTTCCGGAAAATTATGTCCGGTATCAATATGCATCAACGGAAAAGGAATTTTTGCCGGATAGAATGCTTTTTGGGCCAATCGAACCAAGGTTATGGAATCTTTTCCGCCGGAAAATAACAATACCGGTTTTTCAAATTGTGCCGCAACTTCCCTAAAAATATAAATTGCTTCGTTTTCAAGTGCGTTTATTAATAATTTCTCTGTCATTTTATCTGTTTTATGAATGCAAACCGCATTCTCTGTTTTCCAACACTTTTGTTGGATCGAAATAGGTGAATTCGTTTGGCAATTGGTACAATCTTAAATAGTTGTCTAGCTGTTCATCCGACCAATGGTAAAAAGGGCTCACTTTCAAAACACCGTCTTTACTTATGGAAACAATGCCAATATTGTCCCTGAAAGCGGTTTGTCCTTTTCGTAAATTGGTAAACCAAACATCGGGTTTGTGCTCTGCCATCGCTCTGTTAAAAGGTTCCAGCTTCACCTGTTCCGTAAAAATTTGATGCATCGGGTCCTCAATTTGCGGAATTCCCATGGTCACATTCCTATGTTCCGCAGTTTGTTTTGGCACATACAAATGCACATTTAAACCCAATTTTTCAATCAATTCATTGGCATGCGCATAAGTTTGCGGCGTATTATAGCCTGTATCGCACCAAATTACCTTTAAATCCTTTTTAACTTTGGTGCAGGCATATAAAATAGCCACTTCATACGGCCTGAAATTCGTGGTAACCAAAGGTTCCGAAGCAATCGACAATGCCCAGCTTACAATTTCTTCGGGCGATTTCTTTTCCAGTTCCTTATTTATCTGTTCCAAATCTAAATTTCTCATTGTTTTCTCCATTTTATTAAATTCCAAATGCGCTCGTGACCGTAATAAAGTATCATTTTAGTGATTACCTCAATGGACCCAATTGTGAGCGCCATGCTCAGTTCTCCGGTAATAAACCAGGAAATAATCATGGTATCCACGGTCCCCACAACCCTCCAACTTATTGCTTTCACAATGCTGCGAATCGGTTTTTCCGATTTTATGTCGGCCTCCAACCCTATTTCTGCAGTACCTTTTGATGAAGTTATAATTTGATCTATTATCATATTTATCAGGTGTTCTATTCTTTTTATCGGCAACAAAAATACATTTTTTTTAATACTCTACCAATTCGATAGGCTAATAGATTGATGTAATTTAATAATTTAACATTATTAGCGTTGATGTTATTTTTTTGGCGTTCCACGCCGGCTGGCGGGTCGGGTTTTTCGTTCCAAACTTTTTTCTTCGCCAAAAGGCAAATCAAAAAGGTTTTCCACTGCAACCCCTAACGCGAAACCAATTTTCAGTTGAACTTCCGTCCCGACAACTATCGAGATTACGATTTTATAATTTTAAACCCCATTGTTGATAAATCATCATGACTTACTCACTCCTTAACTCCTGACTTCCGTCTTCGGTCTTCTGACTTCTAACTTCTAACTTTTCAATGCCGCATCAATATCCTGAATAATGTCTTCAACATGCTCCAAACCCACTGAAATTCGAACCAAACCAGGCGTAATTCCTGCCGCCAATTGCTCTTCCGATGAAAGTTTGCTGTGCGTGGTGGATGCCGGATGCGTAACAATGGTTCTGGTATCGCCAAGATTCGCCGACAAAGAGCACATTTTAAGCGCATTTAAAAAATTCCTTCCTGCTTCCAATCCGCCTTTTACCTCAACCGCAATGATATTTCCGCCCAGTTTCATTTGCTTTTTGGCAATCTCATATTGCGGATGTGAAATCAAAAATGGATATTTCACTTTTTCAATTTTGTCATGGCTTTCCAAAAACTCAGCGACTTTCAGCGCATTTTCGCAATGTTTGTCCACCCTAACCGCTAAAGTCTCTAAACTTTTACTCAGCACCCAGGCGTTAAAAGGCGACAAAGCCGGACCCGTATTTCTCGCAAATAAATAAATTTCACGCACCAAATCCGCTTTTCCAACCACCACGCCGCCCAAAACACGGCCTTGTCCGTCCATCAATTTTGTGGCCGAATGAATCACCAGATCCGCTCCAAACTTTATGGGCTGCTGTATGTACGGTGTGGCAAAACAATTGTCGATCACCAGCAACAAATTGTGTTTTTTGGCAATATTTCCCAACAATTCCAAATCGATAATGTCCACGCCGGGATTGGTAGGCGATTCCGCATACAATATTTTGGTTGAAGGCCTAATTAAAGATTCAATCTCGTCCGGATTGTTAATGTCGAAATAAGAAGTTTCAATTTGCCATTTCGGAAAATACTTGGTAAACAACGTATGCGTGGATCCAAAAACCGAGCGTGCCGAAACAATATGATCGCCGCTATTTAACAAAGCCGCAAAGGTCGAAAATACCGCTGCCATTCCGGTCGCAAAAGCATAACCGGCTTCAGCGCCTTCCATTTGTACCACTTTATCGGTAAATTCGGTCGTGTTCGGATTGCTGAAACGGGAATAAATGTTTCGTTCATTTTCTTCGCTAAAGGAAGCGCGCATCTCTTCGGCATCTTCAAACACAAAACTTGAAGTTAAATACAAAGGCGTTGAATGCTCCTGAAATTGGGAACGCTCCATTTGGTTTCTGATGGCTTCGGTTTCGAAATTATTGTCGCTCATATTGTTGGTTGTTAAACTTCCCTAATTGGTGTTAACTGGTTTTTATTATATTTTTATTCCTCCTTATGTTTTTTACACACCCCTTACCCCTCTCGAGAGGGGAATTAATCGCGGTACAAACATTTAACTTTTAACATATAACATTTAACCTTTTTGGAACTAATTCTTATCCGCCAATCTTAAAATATCGCCGAAAACGCCTCGGGCGGTTACTGCTGCTCCTGCTCCGGCGCCCTGAATTACGAGCGGTTTTTCGCCATAAGATTCGGTATAAATTTCAAAAATTGCATCGGCGCCCTGTATTTGTCCCAATGCGCTGTTGCTTGGCACCGAAACCAGTTTTACTTCCAAATTCCCTTTGTCCTGCTGTAAATCGCCCGAAATTTCCCCGATATAACGCAACACATGATTTGGTTTTTGATCCTCTTTTATTTTCTGAAAATGCGCGTTCATTTCCCCCAATCTTTTCAAAAATGAATCGGCGGCTCCAGATCTTAAATTTTCCGGGATTAAATTTTCAATGGTTACGTCTGCAAGTTCATTTTGCAAATCGAGTTCCCTTGCTAAAATCAGCAGTTTTCTTCCCACATCATTTCCGCATAAATCCTCTCGCGGATCAGGTTCCGTAAATCCTTGGTTGATGGCTTCCTGCAAAATTTCACTAAACGGCCGATTTTCAACCGAAAAATTATTGAACAAATAACTCAGCGACCCCGAGAATACACCACGGATACAGGTGATATTTTCACCTGAATCGTGCAACAATTTAATCGTGTCAATCAACGGCAATCCGGCGCCCACATTGGTTTCGTATAGATAGGATTTCTTATTGTCTTTTATGGTTTGCCTAAGCGCTTTGTAAAACGCGTACGACTTGGTGTTGGCGATTTTGTTGGAAGAAATTAAATCGAATCCGTTTTCCGCCAAATCGATATAATTGTCCACAAACTGCGAACTTGCCGTATTGTCCACCGCAATTAAATTTTCAAGATGGTTTTTTTCCGCAAATTCAATCACCTCTTTTACCGTATAATTTTGAAGCGCATTTTGATCAAATTCCTTCGTCCAGTTTTCTGAAATTCCGTTCTTGTCGAACAATACTTTAGTGGAATTGGCCACCGCAAAAATGTTCAAATGGATGTTTTTTCGTTTTAAAATGGTTGCATGGCTTTTTAAAATCTGGTCAATCAAAGTTCCGCCCACCAAACCTTTCCCAAAAATGGCAATGTTAATCCGTTTTGAAATTCCAAAGATTTCACTGTGAATCACGTTCACCGCTTTGTTTAAATCCGATTTTTTCACCACCAAACAAACATTCGCACCGGTTACGGTGTTATTGATCAATATTGGTGTCACATGATTTTTGATCAACGCGCCATAAGGCTCGTTGAAAGAATGTAAACTTTGGCCGATGATAGAAATCACCGACACATTTTCAGTCACATAAATTTGGCTGATATCCTTGGTCTGAAATTCATTTTTGAACTCATTTTCCAAGACCATTTTTGCTTTGTATCCGTTTTTGACATCCACAATAAATCCGATTCCCCGTTCCGAAGAACCTTGCGAAATGATGCTAACGCTGATATTTTCCTTGGCCAAAGCGGTAAAAATTCGCCCGTCAACGCCCACTTTTCCCAACAATCCGCGCCCTATTAAATTCACCAAGGCCACATCATCCTGCACCGTCAACGATTTTATGCCGCCCTGTTCCGTTTCCGAACCGATCAACGTTCCTTTATTTTCAGCATTAAAAGTGTTTAAAATTCGTAATGGAATATTTTTTTCAATTAATGGAATGATCGTTTTTGCGTGCAGAATATTCGCGCCAAAATTCGCCAGTTCATTGGCTTCCTGATACGTGAGTTTTTCAATGATTTGGGAATTCTCCACCAAATCTGGATTTGCCGTATAAATTCCGTTCACGTGCGTGTAATTCTGAAGCTCTTTCGCATTTAAATAATTGGCGATCAGCGCTGCGGTATAATTGCTGCCGTTTCTTCCCAACGTGGTGGTTTCGCCTTGCAAGTTTGAAGCTATAAATCCGGTAATTACCTGAATGGTATCGCCATTGTGCTTTTGAAAATGCGCAATCACGTTTTCTTCGGAAACCGATTCAAAAGGCAATGCTTTTCCAAATTGGTTGTTGGTTTTTATAAGCGTTCTTGAATCCACAAAATTGGCTTTGATCCCTTTTTTATTCAGCAAATGGGCAATAAATTTTCCCGAAAGGATTTCTCCTTGTGAAAGCACCTGGTCTTTCACTTTTTCACTGTAATCGCCCAACAAATTTACGCCTCTGAAAATCTCGTCGAGCAACTTAAATTCTGCCGACAAATCAACGCCTTCCCCGCCAACTGTCTGGTATTTTTTTAGCGCATCAAACTCTTCCAAATACGGCAAATCGTTTTTGGCTTTTTCCAAAATAGACTCCAAATGGTCGGTAGTTTCACCTCTTGCGGAAACCACAATGGCAATTTTCTCCCCGTTTTTAATTTTATTTTCAACAATGGCCAAGGTGTGTTTTAAACCTTTTCCGTTGGCCAAAGATTTTCCTCCAAATTTTACGACTATCATATTTTATATTTAAAAACGTCACTTAATGCCTCCACCAATTGTTCAAATTCAATTAAAAACGCATCATGACCGTGAATGGATTTGATTTCTTTATACACTGCTTCCTTGTTTTTTTGACGCAATAATTTTGCTGTTTCCCTATTGTCTTCGGCACCAAAAAACAAATCGGAGTCGATGCCAATCATAACCACTTTCGATTTCAGCTGTTCAAAAGCCTCTTCAATGCTGTCAAATTTTTTCGAAATATCTACAGAACTCAGCAAGTGCGTCATCACTTTGTAAGCGTGCAAGGTAAAACGACCTTCCAGTTTTTCCCCGTGGTGCAGCAGCCAGCTTTCGATGTTGTACATGCCCAAATTGGGGTTCACCGTTCTGTTGAAACGCGATTGAAAAGAGGCCGGACTCCTGTAAAAAAGCATCGCCATCATCCGCGCGTCGTGCAATGGTTTTTTTGAATTTTCCAAAATCTGAAATTGCACTTTGTTATGACCTAAAATCCAGTCCGACGCTTTCCAGTCGGAAGCCACCGGAATTAAATTTTCAATCAGATTTGGAAATAAAACAGCCATTTCCCAGGCAATTCCGCCGCCCAACGAACTGCCGATAGCGGCGTACAGTTTTGATATTTGCAATTGCTGTACGGCCAAACCAAAAAGTTTTGCAATGTCATAGGCCGAAAATGCATTGTATTCAAATAAAATTTCGGTGGTTTTATAGCCATTTCCGGGAATGTCGAAAGCCAGCACCGTATATTTTTTGGTGTCAATCAATTTTGAATCGCCCACAATGCTTTTCCACCAGCCGTTTTCGCCTGCCACATCCGAATTTCCGGTCAACGCGTGGTTGATCAACACCACCGGCGCCGAATGCAATTCCTGCCCAAACAATTGGTAAGAAAGCTTTACATCCGCAGTTATTTTTCCGTCTTCGGAAGCAAAATCGGGTACCGTTATGTATTTTAATGAATTCATCAATACTATTTTAAAATGGCCAAATCAAAATTTTTGATCCAACATTTATTGACAGCATTATTTAAGAAAGGCAAAATTTACGGGCAGTAATTTCGGTTTGTTATCTATCCAATTTGGTAGAATTTAGCACCTTCTTTGCAGGGCAAAGGGTTGCTAAGGCTTCAACGGGTCTAATCCCTCTGCCTTTCTTAATAACACTTTTCAATACGTTTATGAACTGAACCGCAAATTAATGCATTAAATTTTTCTTAAACAATACTTTTGGCTTAATTTAACAAATCATCACATTTAGTTTAAAAAATCTAAAACTTTTGCTTTCATTGTTATTTTGGGCCTGCCCGCCTTTTTGGTTGGCATTTCCCGCCAGCTGGCGGGCCGGGCTTTCGCTGCAATCTTTTATTGCGAAATGGCAATAAAAGTATTTACGCTCAATCCCTAATGCAAATTGACTTCATCAATCAAAATTCAATTAACCAGTAATTTATTGTGCAAAAAAACTTTGTGAACCTCTGATTTTTACTTTGTGAATCTTTGTGAAACAGCTTTTAATTACACAGAGATTCACTAAGAGCCACTAAGTTACACAAAGAAATATAGCGACCTTTGGGTAAAACTTTGCCTATTCATTATTGCTTAAATTTTACCGAAAGCAGCTTTCAAATCCTGCTTCAAATCCGACAAATCTTCAATCCCCACAGAAAGCCGAATCAAATCTTTTGAAACGCCTGTTGCCACTTGTTCGCTATCCGATAATTGTTGGTGCGTGGTGCTTGCCGGATGGATGATCAATGATTTTGTATCACCAATATTGGCCAAAAGCGAGAATAATTTGGTTTCGTCGGCCACGGTTTTGGCTGCTTCAAATCCGCCCTTCAAGCCAAAAGTCACCACGCCGCTTTGTCCTTCCGGTAAATATTTCTGACCTAAATCATAATATTTACTCGATTTCAATCCGGGATAATTTACCCAGGAAACTTCCTCTTGATTTTCAAGCCATTCGGCCAACGCCAATGCATTTTCGCTGTGTTTTTTAATCCGGATCGGCAAGGTTTCCAATCCCTGAATAATCTGGAAAGCATTGAACGGACTCAAAGCCGCGCCGTAATCGCGCAAACCTTCAATACGAACTTTGGCAATAAAAGCGGCATTTCCCAAGGCTTCATGGTACACCAATCCGTGATAACCGGCAGAAGGTTCAGTAAATTCAGGGAATTTTCCGCTGGTCCAGTCAAAGTTTCCGGCATCTATAATCGCGCCGCCAAGAGAGGTTCCGTTTCCTGAAATGTATTTGGTCAACGAGTGAATCACAATATTAGCCCCGTGCGCAATTGGGTTCAGCAAATAAGGCGTAGCCACTGTATTATCGACAATAAAAGGCACTTTATTGGTTTTGGCTTCCGCTGAAATCGCTTTTAAATCCAGGATATCCAGTTTCGGATTTCCCAAACTTTCCGCAAAAAAAACCCGGGTGTTTGCTTGGGTTGCTTTGGTGAAATTTTCGGGATTTGAAGGATCCACAAACGTGGTGGTGATTCCCAGTCTTGGCAAAGTCACGCTAAATAAATTATACGTGCCGCCGTATAAACTGTTGGATGCCACAATATGGTCGCCGGCTTTCAGCAAAACCAATAAAGCCGTGGCAATGGCCGCAGTTCCGGAAGCGGTAACCACCGCGCCAATGCCGCCTTCAAGCGCAGCTAGTCGTTGCTCCAAAATATCGTTGGTCGGATTGTTTAAACGGGTGTAGATAAAACCAGCTTCGGCAAGTCCAAAAAGATTGGCAGCGTGTTCTGAGTTGTTGAAAACATATGAAGTGGTTTGGTAAATTGGAACGGCTCTGGTTCCTCCATTTTTGGTAACGTCGTGTCCTACGTGCAATGCTTGTGTTGAAAATTTTTGTGTGCTCATTTTTTTATGTTTTAATATTTTTATATTAGTTTTTGAAATAAAAAAGTCCCTTTGGATTTAGATATTACCAAAGGGACTTTAATCGTTATAGATTTTTTTATTCCAATCAGTTTAGGCAATATCTTTTCATGATGATTTGCATCATTTGCATTTGCATACAACAAATTACAGATTTCGAAAATTGGAATTTTAAGTTCATTTTGGTGTTGGTTATAAAAAAAGCCTCTGAAAATTCAGAGGCTTTTAATTGTTTTATATATTATTGAATTTTAAACAATAGAGCGCTCTGCGTAAATTTTACACATCATACACATCATATTGTTCAATTTTATGGTCATTTTTTGTTTTTTTGATGCCACAAATGTAATCACATTTTTTTAACGTGCAAGTTTTTTTTAAATAAAAATCATTTTTTGCATGTTATAATTTTTAGTTTTCCTAAATTTGCTGACTGAATTTCAGGAGGAAAAATTTGAACTGATTGCAACCTCGTTAAAAAATGCTAAAGCAGTAATTATTTACTTCTTTAGCGACCAACGCAACCAAACAGCTTCCTCAATTTTAATTAATAATATAAGGCTACGTTCTATTTACAACAGTATTTGCGTTAGGGATTGCAGTGAAAATCCTTTTTTATTTGCCATTTCGGCGAAAAAAAAAGATTGTAACGAAAAGCCCGACCCGCCAGCCGGCGGATAACGCCCACCGAAATGGCTGTGTTTATAAAATTAAACCTAAAATAACTAAAAAAATTATGTCATATTTATTTACGTCCGAATCTGTTTCAGAAGGACACCCAGATAAAGTTGCCGATCAAATTTCAGACGCTTTGGTCGATAATTTTTTGGCTTTTGACCGCGATTCGAAAGTTGCCTGTGAAACATTGGTGACTACCGGACAAGTGGTTTTGGCGGGAGAAGTAAAATCGAAAACGTACTTGGATGTTCAAAAAATAGCCAGAGACGTCATCAATAATATTGGATACACCAAAAGCGATTATATGTTCGACGGAAATTCGTGCGGCATATTTTCGGCCATTCACGAGCAATCTCCCGATATTAATCAGGGTGTTGACCGTGCCATTAAAGAAGATCAAGGCGCCGGCGACCAGGGAATGATGTTTGGTTACGCCACCAACGAAACCGAAAATTATATGCCGTTGGCCTTGGATTTAAGTCATAAAATATTGTTTGAACTGGCCGAATTGCGCAGGGAAAATAAAGAAATCACGTATTTGCGTCCAGATTCCAAAAGTCAGGTCACCATTGAATATTCTGATGACAATGTTCCCGTGAGAATCAACACCATTGTGGTTTCCACGCAACACGACGACTTTGGTCCAACCGATGAAGCGATGCTGGCTAAAATTAAAAGCGACGTAATCGCTATTTTAATTCCGAGAATGGTTGCCAAATTACCGAAAGGCTTGCAAGCATTGTTTAATGACGATATTATTTATCACGTAAATCCGACCGGTAAGTTTGTGATTGGCGGACCGCACGGTGATACCGGATTGACGGGCAGAAAAATTATAGTGGACACTTACGGCGGAAAAGGCGCACACGGCGGTGGCGCATTTTCAGGAAAAGATCCAAGTAAAGTGGACAGAAGCGGCGCGTATGCCACACGTCATATTGCCAAAAATTTAGTCGCAGCCGGTGTTGCAGATGAAATTTTGGTGCAGGTTTCCTATGCTATTGGCGTTGCAGAACCTATGGCGATTTATGTAAATACTTATGGCACTTCAAAAGTGAAAAAATCGGATGGGGAAATTGCCGTCATTGTTGAAAAACTTTTTGATATGCGTCCTGCCTTTATTGAAGAACGTTTAAAATTGCGCGAGCCTATTTATTTGGAAACTGCGGCTTACGGACATATGGGACGAAAAAACGAGGTTGTCAAAAAAACATTTCTGAATGTTGACGGCACCGAAATTACCATTGACGCAGAGCTTTTTACCTGGGAAAAACTGGATTTTGTACCTCAAGTGAAAACAGCTTTTGGGTTGTAAAAGTATTTTGAATTTATATTGAATTAACGTAAAAGCCTCGAGAAATTGGGGCTTTTGTTATTTATAAATATACACAACTGCCAACGCACAATTTTCTGAACTTTGCAGTTTAACAACTTCATTGATTGGGTGCTGAATCACCAATAATTCACCTTGATTTACATTTCTCTTTTCTGAACAAAAATCCATTTGCAATTTTCCTTCATACGCATAAAAAATAAGGAATTCACAAGTTACATCCAGCTGAAAATTTAGGGTTTTATCCGCAGAAACAGCAATCGACGAAATTTTTCCCTTGGTTTGGCCTTTGGTCATCAGGTTAAAATCGACACAAGTGCCAACCGCGGAAGTTTCCCAATTGCCTTCAAATGAATCGATATCATTTTTATGCAATTGCACTGCGTGATGATTTTTGTGCGACACATTAATGTTTCCTGACAAAACCATTAATTGGCGGGAAACGCCGGGAAGTTTTGTGAAGTTAGATTGCTCAATTTCCACGGTAGCGGAGCTGATTCTAAAATCAAAATTGCGGCTCGCATAATTTGATGTTGGCGGATAAATGAACAATTCGGTGGTGCTTCCTCCCGCCCATTTCGTGGTTTTAAAATCGGCCGCCTTTAGAATGTCGATGATCATTTTAAATTTATTTCCAAAAAACATCATTCAAATTGTCCACATATTTTTCGTCTTTGTGAAATTGCGCAATTTTTTCCAACTCCTGCGGTGTTGCAGCACTTTGAATTTCATTGAATAAAATTTGCTCTTCAAAGCGAATGTGGGCTTTCAACAAGGTTTGAATTTGCTTTAAAGAATCTTCAATTTGTGTGGTATCGGTAAAAAGCGCCAACAATATTTTGTGTTCTTCCAATGCCTGAACAATCAGTTTGTGTTCACTGCCAAGCACCGGAAACATATACTTTTCTTCCTTTTGAAAATGCTCCAGAATATGATTTTCATAAAACCAATCAGCATAAACTTTTATTCTGTCCGCCGCAATTCCTTTTGAAAATCCGACTTGAATTTTCCAGCAGAGCAGCAATGCCTGATGGTGGTCTTTTGAATATTCCTTCAATGCGGGATCCCTTTTTATCGCCATAAATAGTGATTGAATTCGTTTATAAATTGATTTAACAAATTAGTGCCTAAAATGCCTAAAGTTAAATATATCCTTAATTTAAGCACTGTTTTCCTACAAAACGATTATTAACGGAAAATTTTTTTAATTGCCGCGAATCATAGTCAGCACCATTTTAAATTTTTCGACTGCCTGTAAGGCGTGGCGAACATTCGCCGGCATAATAATGGTTTCACCGGCTTCTAGAATATTTGATTTTCCGTCGATGATAATATCGGCTTTCCCGTCAACCACAAAAACAACCGCATCAAACGGCGTGGTATGTTCGCTCAGTCCTTCGCCTTTGTCAAAAGCAAACAATGTGATATTGCCGGTTTCTTTTTTAAGTATTTGTTTGCTTACAACCGCATTTTCTGCGTAGGCAATGCTATCGTTGAAAGAGAATTTCAGCCCTTTGTCAAATTCATTTTTTCCCATTTTTGAGGTATTTTTTTAGTTAATATCTTCTGGTTCTCAACCATTTCCAGGGGTTCTTTCCCCAATTATATTTTTCATTTTAAAGCTTCTAAATTTACAGATTAATTATCAGATAATCTGAATTTGTTTATATTTAGCAAAAATTTACGCTGATGGATTTTCAACCATCAGCAATAAAAAAATTCATAAAATGACCAAAAAATATTTTTCTGCGCTATTTGCTGCCACGCTCACTTTTATAAGCTATTCACAGGAAACCCCAAAAGAAACTCCAAAATGGGATGTTGCAAACCCTGGCCCAACTTTTAATTACAAAACCCATAATTTCAGCACCAATGAAGGAACCTGGATGAATTTGGACGTGAGTCCGGACGGAAAAACCATCGTTTTTGACTTGTTGGGAGATATTTACAGTATGCCCATTTCAGGCGGAAAAGCAACAGCGCTGCGGATTGGAATTCCCTATGAATTACAACCGCGTTTCAGTTTCGACGGAAAACGCATTTCCTTTACCAGCGATGCCGGCGGAGGCGATAATATTTGGGTGATGGATGCCAACGGAAGCAACGCCAAGCAAATCACCAAAGAGGATTTTAAATTGTTGAACAATGCCGCGTGGATGCCAAATGGCAATTATTTGGTGGCACGTAAACACTTCACATCAGAACGTTCATTGGGCGCGGGAGAAATATGGCAATACCATATTTCCGGCGGAACTGGCGTGCAATTGATCAAAAAAAGAAACGACCAAAAAGACATCAATGAGCCCGTAATTTCGCCCGACGGAAAGTATATGTATTATGATGAAGACATCACATCGGGAAGCGTATTTGAATACAACAAAGACGCAAATAAGCAAATTTATGCCATAAAACGCTACGACTTTGAAACCGGAGAAATTGAAAATATTACTGGCGGACCAGGCGGTGCCGCGCGACCTCAACTTTCCAGAGACGGAAAATTATTGGCTTTTGTTAAAAGAGTAAGAACCAAAACCGTTTTATACATTCACAATTTACAAACCGGGGAAGAATGGCCGGTTTATGACGATTTAAACAAAGACCAGCAAACTTCCTGGGCCATTTTTGGCGTGTATCCAAATTTTAACTGGATGCCCAACAACGAAGAAATTGTGATTTGGTCAAAGGGAAAATTTCAAAAAGTGAACATCAAATCCAGCGCTGTTTCCGAAATTCCTTTCACCGTTGATGTGGCTATTGACATTGCGGAAAGGGTTCATTTTGAAACACCGGTTGATGATACTGAGTTTGATGTAAAAATGATTCGGGATGCGGTTACTTCACCCGATGGAAAAACAATTGTTTTTAGGGCTTTGGGCTATTTGTGGACAAAAAACGTACCCAACGGCAAGCCAAAAAGACTGACTTCAGGAACCGATTTTGAAGCGGAACCTGCTTTTTCGCCAAACGGGAAAGAAATCGTTTTTGTGACCTGGAACGATTTAGAGCTAGGAACCATCAGAAAAATTGGAGTTTCCGGAGGCAATTCAACAAAAATCACTTCCGAAAAAGGCATTTTTAGAACACCTGCTTTTTCTTCTGATGGCCAAAATATAGTATTTAGAAAAGAAGCCGGTAACAACGATCAAGGACTTGCCTTTACTAAAAATCCGGGTATTTATACGATGACCGCATCAGGCGAAAATCAGAAATTTATCAGCAAAAATGGGGAATACCCAACATTTACCAAAGACGGAAAGCGTATTTTTTATCAAACAGGAGGCGCTTTCTTTGGAGAACTTACCAAAGCGCTAAAAAGTGTCGATTTAAACGGAAAAGACGAACGTACCCATATTCAGTCCAAATACGCAAACAGGCTGGTTCCGAGTCCGGATAACAACTGGATTGCCTTTTCACATTTGCACAAAGTGTATTTGGCGCCGCTTAACATCAACGGCCAAACGGCAGATTTAGACAATAAATCCACGGCGGTTCCGGTTTCAATACTTGCAAAAGATGCAGGAATTAACCTTCATTGGTCGGCCAACAGCAAACAAGTGATGTGGACGCTTGGCGACACCTATTTTAAAAATGAGCTCAAAGACCGTTTTACATTTTTACCTGATTCTCCCGAAAAAGTGGAAGAACCTGCAGCTACAGGCATTGCGATTGGATTAACATCGAAAGTGGACAAACCAAAGGGCAGCATCGCTTTCACAAACGCCAGAATTATCACGATGGAAGGTGATGAAGTGATTGAAAACGGAAGCATTGTCATCAACCAAAACCGCATAGAAGCCATCGGAAAAGCTTCGGAAGTTGCCATTCCAAACAATGCAAAAATTTACGATGTTGCCGGAAAAACCCTGATGCCAGGCATCGTTGATGCGCACGCACACGTTGGCGGTTTCCGCTACGGATTGACCACCCAGCAAAACTGGCAATTTTATGCAAATTTGGCTTATGGCGTAACCACTTCCCACGATCCGTCAGCCAATACCGAAACCATTTTTTCGCTTGTGGAAATGATTAAAAGCGGTGCCTTGGTTGGGCCTCGCCTTTACTCAACCGGTTATATTCTATATGGCGCCGAGGGCGATTTTAAAGCGGTAATCAACAATTTGGACGATGCGCGTTCAAGCATTAAAAGAACAAAAGCCTTTGGGGCGCTTTCGGTAAAAAGTTACAACCAACCGCGCCGCGACCAACGCCAGCAGGTGTTACAGGCTGCCCGTGAAGAAGGCATCAATGTGGTTCCCGAAGGCGGTTCTACCTTTTTTCATAACTTAACGATGGTTATTGATGGCCACACCGGCATTGAGCATAACATTCCCGTTGCGCCGGTTTATAAGGATGTTCTTGAACTTTGGGGCGCCAGTGAAGTTGGTTATACGCCAACGTTGATCGTAAATTATGGCGGACTTAATGCTGAAATTTATTGGTATCAAAAAACGAATGTATGGGAAAATGAAAAATTACTGCAATTTACACCACGAAGCATTATTGATGCGCGTTCCCGACACCGGATGATGATTCCCGATGAAGAATACGACAATAGCCATGTGCTCACTTCAAAAACGGTAAAAGCTTTGGCAGATAATGGCGTGAAAGTGAATTTGGGCGCGCATGGACAATTGCAGGGAATGGGCGCGCATTGGGAGTTGTGGAGCATTCAACAAGGCGGCATGAGCAATTTGGAAGCTTTAAAAACTGCCACCATCAATGCCGCAAATTATATTGGCGCAGGGAAAGATATCGGGTCGTTAAAAGTTGGTAAAATGGCCGATTTGCTGGTTTTGGAGAAAAATCCTTTGGAAAATATCCTAAACTCAAACAGCCTGATTTACACGATGGCAAACGGAAGGTTGTACGACAGCAATACGATGAATGAAGTGGGCAACGAACCTAAAACACGTGCGCAATTTTATTGGGAAAACAACAAATACAACGCTTCGTTTCCTTGGCACGAAGAAAGCAACAGTTTTATGGTGCAGGAATGCTGCGGTGCCGGACATAATTAGAAAGAAATTTTAACTTCAAAATAATCAACAAAAAACTCCTTGAAAAAGGAGTTTTTTGTTGACCTAAATTTTTATGATCTTTTAAAGGTCCTAGAGATTTTTCACTTTTATATATTTCTTCAAATCTGAAGTTAGAATTTGATCGAGTTCCTTTTCGTTTCCAAGGCTTGTTTCGACGAAAACCATCCCAAAAAACGGATACTCATTGAAATCCACTTTTCGCAATTCCATCGGATTTTCAAAGTCGGACAAAAGCAAATCGTAATCAAAAGATGCAATTTTGTTTTCGGGAATTCCCGAATTGTTATCCAGCAAAATAAGGCTGTATTTTTTGTTTTTTCCTTTTTTAAACAATTCCTCCCAATTTGGTTTCGTACCGTTTAAAAAATATTGGTAAGAATTAAATCCGTAGGCAAAATAAGACAAATCGGCCGTTGTGCACCAGCCGCCAAATCGCATCGGGTTCACTTCAATGGGAATGACGGTTCCGTTTTTGTCAATGCGCACTTCCACGTGAAAAGGAAAATTTTTCAGGATGGACAATGCGCCAAGTGCATCGAGAAATATTTGCATTTTTGGCAAATGCCTTTCAATAATTTCTTCAGAAGTGGTATAAACCCGGTCGTTAACGTCTTTTCCTGTTGAAAATCGGTGGTGTAAAATAGAGAGCACAACTGGTTTTCCTTCGGAGTTGAAATAACAATCCATCGCATATTCTTCGCCTTCAATACATTCTTCCAAGATAAAATTGGAGGTGTCCACCACTTCATTTGGGTAAAAGCTTCTCATTTCAACAATATCATTGGTGATTTTGTTTAAAATGGCAGGCCATTCTTCGGGATTGTCCACTTTATGGACACCCAAACTAAAAAATCCAACCGCAGGTTTTATGATGAACGGAAATTTTATGTTCGCTATGGATAAATGCTTCAATTCCTCAAATTTGATTCCTTTAAAAAAGTAATCAGGGAATAGGTCTTTCAGCAATTCGCGAAACTTTATTTTGTTTTTGAAAACCTGTATTTGGCTTGGCAATTTTGTGGAAGCCAGATTTTTTTCAATCCACCTGATGGTATTTTCGGAGTTGGTGTAAAGTGGCGAGTTTGGATTTTTTTTGATAAATTCCGCCGCTTCATTTTCTGAAATCCAGTTTAGCGAATCATCAGAAATCATTGCTCTCGCCGCATCGGTGGACACAATTTCAAGATGGTTTTCTTTGATAGTTTGGAGCAAAAATGAAGAGATGTAGGGCTGGTCAATTAGGATCATTTGGGTGTTTTTTGTTGCTGTAAATTGATGTTAAATATTAAATGTTAATGCTTTTTTTCCAAGGGGATAAATCCCCATGTCGGGAATATTATGTTTTTTTATCGGATGCTTTATCTCCACTCTTTTCGTCTGATTCTTTGGGGCCATCATCTTTTCTGAAACCAATTAAACTGCGGTATTTAAGCTCTGTTCTTTTCAATTCCTCTTCCAAATTTCTGTATTTGGTAATGTCTTTAATGGTGATTACAGCGGCAACCACTTGATTTTGCTGGTCCAATATAGGCCTTCCGCTTAATAAAACCCTTTTCTTTTGTTGCAATTGAGGATTCCAGATAATCACATCCACATCATCGGTAGGTTCTCCTGCCAAAGCGCGCTCCACCGGAAGTTTTTGTGTTGGAAATACTGTTTTTCCGTCGGGAAAATACAATTCGAAATGCTCGGAAAAATTGGCGGAAATCTTAGAGTCATCGTCCGTTCCAAACATTTCATTTGCCATATTATTTGCCAAAATTACTTTTTTGTCGGAATTTGCAACAATAACGCCATCACTGATATTCTCCAAAATCAAGTTTAATTTCTGTTCATTTTCATATAAATCGTTCAGCGCCGCCTGTTCCTCTTCTTCAAGTTTTAATTGGGCTGTAATATCACGGGCAATGGCATATAATATTCCTGTGGTGGCATCAATTGTTGCTGTCCATGACAACCACTTAATATCGCCGTCTTTGCACACCCATCGGTTTTCAAAATTTACCATGGGCGTTCCTTTTTGGAGTACTTCAATGGCTTTTTCTGTGGCAGCCAAATCTTCAGGAAAAATATACGTTGTGAAAGGCTGGCTTATTAATTCCAAGTCACTGTATCCCAAAACCTTACTTAGTGAAGGGTTTATTTTTATGAACTTGTTTTTAGAAGCGACAACCAAAATATCTACTGACATATTGAAAAAAGTATCGGAGCCTTTCAATGATTCTTCATATTCCTTATTGGCTGTAACATCTCTTGCCACCGCATATAAAAATCCGGTTTCGACATCTGGGTACGTTGTCCAGTTCAGCCATTTTAAAGAACCGTCTTTACACACAAATCGGTTTTCGAAATTAGCGGTGATGGTTCCAGACTTAAGTTTTGAAACTTCCTGCATGGTGGAATCTATGTCTTTGGGGTAAACGAATGACATAAACGGTTTGCCCAAAAGCTCCTGCTCGGTGTATCCCAATATTTTTGTGGTTGCAGGGTTGACTTTCAAGAAGGTGTCGTTTGATGAAATAATTAGCATGTCTCTTGAAAGATTAAAAAACGTATTTCCGGCCACCAATAATTTCTGGGAATTGATTCTTTCGGTAATGTCCGTGGCAATTGTTCCAATCGCAAAAACCCTGTTTGCGGCATCAAACAAAGGAAACTTAACGGCCAAATAGGTATGCAATCCGTCCGATTGTTCAAGAACTTCTTCCACATGAATTTCCTTTTCTAATTTTACGGCTTCCAAATCTGTGCTTCGGTACCTGTCGGCCGTTTCTTTAGGCAAAAAATCGTGATCTGTTTTACCTTTGATATCTTCATCCTTCAACTTGTAGATGGTTTCATATTGCTTATTGATCAGCAAATATTCACCATTTATTTTTTTAACGGAAATGGGATTTGTGGTATTGTCAATGATTGACTGCAGCAATTTACGGTTCTCTAAAGATTCCATTTCAGCTGTATTTTTTGCTTTTAGCTGAGCCTGAATGACAAAATAAACAACGGTTAACATTCCCACAGAAAGTGCAATTAAAGCTAAGGAAATCCAATCCCACAAAATGGGCATTTCAGGTAGAATTTGATTCCAATAAATTACGCCGAGCGACAGAATAACAATAAAATTAAAGATGTAACCCAGTATTATTTTTGATTTCAAGGAGATTTTCATACGTTTCAATTAGATTGGGGAAAAAATAAAATTCCTGTTTTAAGGATTTAATGTACTAATTTAACCCTTTTAGTTGGATATTAATCGAATTTTCAAATCGTTTTTTAATAATTATTTAGAAATTTCTTCTGATAAAAATTTTGATTATCATAAGTTTATAAATTCAAAATTAACAAAATGCCAATTCTTTGTTACAATTTATTGCTTTTAAGGATTTAATGAAATTGTTTGTTATTTTTACATAAAATATAATCTATGAATTATGGCAATTAAAAAACAGTACTTAAAAAACAAATCCAATTGCAAAGTAACCTTCAGCCTTGAAGCAAAAGACGCCCAGAGTGTCTCTGTAATTGGTGATTTTAATCATTGGAATGCGAAAGCTGACCCATTAAAAAAATTAAAAAACGGAACTTTCAAAGGAACTGTGGATTTACAAAAAGGCCAATCGTACGAATTTAGATATGCCGTTGACGGTGATTACGTGAACGACGAAGAAGCCGACGATTATTTATGGAATGATTTTGCCGCCGGTGAAAATGGCGTCTTGAATCTTTAAAAGCCAGGCATCCTTTCTCCTACTTCGACTCCGCTCAGTACAGGCTCGGAAGGGGGAACTTTTTGATTTTTGGCTAATTGAAATATTTAATCATTCCTCATTAATTAGACACTCTATCTGCGTTAGGGATTGCGTCCTTCGGCTGCGATCAGGGTAAACTTATTGTTTGAGCGCTTTTTTTGTTTTTCACAAAGAAAACGCGAGTAGCAAAAGCCCGACCCGCCGGCTGGCGGGAAACGCCACCAAAAAGGCGGGTAAGCCCTACAAATTATATTTCACTGAAAACAGGTACAATCTTGGCTGAATAAAGTACAGGGAAGTGGTATTGCTGTCCGTTATTTCATTGTAACTGTCGGTGTTCATGGACGTGTTGTTGGTTAAATTGTTCGCCGAAATTTTAAATTCCCATTTGCTGTCTTTTTGCTGATAATACAGGTTTGCGTTTACAAATGAATAGGTGTTTTTCACCGTGTTTTCATCGTTTTTATAGTTGTAATAGCTGTAATCGGCCGTTAAAATGAAGTTTTTCAAAAACCCGATTTCCATATTTGCAAACGGTCTGTCGGTAGTACTGCCTGTTTTTGAATATTCGGAGAACGATTTTTCGTAACCCACTTCAAAATTTGGCGCATTTTTAAATTTACTTCCCACACTTGCCTGGTAACTGTGTGAAAGTGATTTCGACTTTATTTCCTCATTATTTACCGTATTGTTGAAGGTTGAATTCGAGAAATTGGCCCTGAAATTTGTTTTATATCGGCTGTATGTTTTGCCATACCTTAGGTTTGCAGAAAAAGTTTCATCGGCCAAATTTGAATTTATTGGATACGAAATTCGGTCCACGCCAATCAATTCTGTGCTGTTTTTTACGCCGTCTACTTTTTTATTATAGTTCACCGATGCATTTAAATTAGTGAAAGAAAACATGCTGAAACTGAAATAATTTAAGGAATAACGATGGTACAACGCATTTTCCAAAAGTCGGTTTCCGCGGGTCAAAGAATTGTAATTGGACAACATATAACCTTCCGCAATTTTATTGATGTCGGAAAACTGGGTGGAAATAGAATAATTGAAACGCAAGCTTTCTGACGATTTTAACTGTAAACTCGCATACAAATCTGGCAATAATTTTGTTTGATTCTTGATAATTTCCGTCCCTGATTGGTTGTCTTTTGTGATGTATTGGTGCAAACTTAGGCCAGGATTAAAAGTGAATTTTCCCGAAACCACTTTATAATGAAGTCCTAAAAACAAATCGAAAAAATTATAATTCACTTCATTTTTTAGTTGTTCATCATTAAATTGAAGCACACTGCCGTCGCTTAAATTTTGGGAAATTTTTGATGTTAAATTTTGGTCGCTCAACGTGCTGCCCAACGTGATGTTGATATTGCTTTTTGGCGTTAACAAATAATAGTAATCCAACTTCGCATCCAGTTTGTTGGTGCTTGTTTTTTTATTTTGGATTAGGTCGATAATGGTTTCGGCATTGTTGGAAGGGATTATTTCAAACGGCTGTGAAGTTGCCAAAGAGTTGTACAAAGGTTTGTCTTTTTCATAAAGATGCTGCAATTCGGCAGCGAAAATATTTTTGTTGTTGATGGTATAATACAAATTGAAATTTTGGTTTAAGGTCGCCGGTTTTTCTTCTTTGTAAGCATCGGCACTTCGTCGGGTTGAAGTAACGTCGAGCATTTCAGTTTGCTCAGACAGTTTTCCGAAAATATCATAACTGATGTGCACATCATTGGTTGGTTTGTAGGTGGTGCTAAATTTTAACATCCCCAATTTACTGCCTTGCGTGGCCGAAGTTTCACTAATATCGGTAATATTTAATTTGTTGTAAACGGTATTTGACTGCGTTAACATATCTGTTTTTGAATCGTTTACGATGGCAAAACCATTAAAATCGATGGTTTTTTTGGGCGCCATACTAAAATTTAACGCACCAAATTTTGAAGTGATTTCCTGTGCCCGATTGTTTTGCGCGGTCAAAAAACCCAATCCGCCCGATGACACGTTAAAACTGGTTCCGCTGCCGCCCATGCCACTGCGCAAACCGCCGGTAAACCTGAAATAATCGCGCATGGTAAATGGCGCTTCTCCGATATTGTTGAAATCGGCCAACAGGTTGATGCTTTTTTCCGGACTGTAATAAAACAGCTTGGGTTTTGCCGTATATTTTTCGTTATCGCCGGCACCGGCATTCACTTCACCAAACCAAAATCGTTTTTTTCCCTGTTTCAATTTAATATTGATGACAATATTGTCTTCATTGTTGGTAACGCCGCGCATTCCCGAAACTTCATTGTAATTTTTAAGCACCTGCACTTTATCGATGGCGCTAGCGGGAATATTTTGTGTTGCCAATTTTGAATCGCCATCGAAAAATTCTTTTCCTTCCACCAACACTTTTTGCACTTTTTTGCCTTCCACTTCCACTTCGCCGTTGGCATCAATATCAATTCCGGGCAATTTTTTCAGCACGTCTTCCAGCTTTTTTTCTTTTCCCGAAGTAAATGAATCAGCGTTGTAGACGATGGTATCACCCACAATTTTTACGGGCATTTCATAGGTAATGGATATTTCATTTAAGGCTTCGTTGGATTCCTCCAGCACAATATTTTGTGACATATCCGAAGCAGATTTACCAACAACAATCTCCACATTTTTTGTGTTGAAACCCAAATAACTCACTTTTAAAGTATAAGCTTCATTTTGATCCAGACTTAATCGGTAATTTCCTTTTGAATCGGTGATGGAATAGGACTGCAAAATGTTGGTGTCTTTTTTAAAAGCGATCACATTGGCCATTTCCAAAGGCTTGTCGGCTTTGTCTTTAACGATGCCTTCCAATTTTATGGATTGTGAGAAAGCTATGTAAGGGAAAATTATTGCTGCTAATAGAATTATTGTTTTTTTCATTGAAACTTTTTTCTGAAGAGTTTTTTATAGAAAGTTGAAATGTTAAAAGTTATATGTTAAATGTTATAGGTTAATTTCAAATTATGATTACCAATTATTTTGTCATTGCGATGCTTTTGAAAAAAGCAGTGGAAATCTGTTTCTACTGAAGAGATTGCCACAGTCGAGCTGATTCACTTGCGTAAATCAGCTACTCATTCGCAATGACGTTCTTTTGAATTGTGAATTTTTATTGGTTAATTAACCCTCATATGCATCCCAGAACCTGCACCGCCACTTTTTTGGCGCTCGTTAGAAAAACGTTCCTGCATTTCTTTCATTTTTTCTTTCAACATCACATCATATTCTTTTTGGGTCATCACTTTCCCTTTGTTTGGCTCACTGATATCGGATTTTTCTTTGGGATTCATCACAATTTTCGTGGCCATAATTTGGGTGTTTCCGGCATTGATTTCCAAAATTAAACCCGGCAATCCCCAATAATCTCCAGGGCCGTGACTCACGGGAATGTCCATACTGTACCAAGCGGTTACAGGAACCAATTCTATTTTTTCTTCTTCTTCTTTCTTGGTTTCGCTGTTGTTATTATTTTGTCTTCCGAAAGAGAAACTGTTCGCATTTGCAGGCATTTCAATAATGGTGGTTGCTTTAAAACACAAGTTGTTGCCAATCATTTTGGTTTCCTGCTCCATTTTCCATTCGTAGGTTTTTAATGCATCTTTAATAAGGAAGTTTTTGCCGCTGAACTCATTTTCTTTGGCTGATGTTTTTGTTTGCGTATTTTTATAATATTTTCCTGATGCGCCGCCGCCCATCATTGCAAAACGCATTCCGGGACCGCCGCCTGCAGCGCCTTGATCCAATTTTACTTCTTCTTTATAAACGGAAGCCGTTTTATCAAACGTCAAAATATAGGTTTTTTCCATTTGGTTTTTCATCATTTCCTCAATCCGCTTTATTCTGTCTGCGGGGATTCCCGAAGCAGCCAAATCCATTTCAACCTTTGTTTTTGTTTGGTAGACCGCACTACCCTGAAAATCCTGGGCACTTAAAGCAGTTTGTACTAACAAAAAAACCAGTATCATAATTTTTAATAGCATATTTATCATTTTACAAGATTTTAGTTATTTTTCCCAACAAATATACACGCTAATAAAATACCATTCAGTTAATTAGTGTTAACGATTGTTAAGCGATTATTATAAACCAATTTATGTAGTTAACTTTGTGATTATGGATAAGAAAAACTACAAATGGGTTGTTTATTTTATTGGCGTCACCATATTTACCACCATTGCGGTTCAGGTGTATTGGAATTACCGTGAATATGAGCTAAACAAGCAAAATTTAATCAGTAAAGTGCAATTAAGTTTGGACAATTCTGTGGAAGTCTATTTTGCCAATTTAACCAAATCGGGGATCATTACTTTCACGTCTCCCAATTCAAAAAATTCTAAAGACCAGTTAGACACTATTGTGGTGAGCACCAATACCAAATGGGGTTTGCGAAAAAAAGTGGACAGCACGTTACAAAATATCGCAAAGCAAAAAAATCAGAAACCTTTATTCGTCAACAGCCAAAGAAATCATGCTTTTTTTACGCCAGACCACGTAATTCCAAAAAACATAGACAGTTTAATTTCCAAGGTTTTTATCTCTATTTCAAGAGATACTTTGGACCTCGCAAAGCTGGACAAATATTTGTCTGAAGAACTCAAGCGCACCCATATTGGTATTGATTATGGAATGACTTACGACTATTATCAGTGGAAATCGGATGATAATTTCGATAAAAAAACCATCGACTACAAACTTGAAAATTTCCCAAAAAAACATTTGACGGTTGTTTCAAAATCGACTTATTTGCCGCACAGAAGCCATTTGGAACTTCGGTTTACCAATGAAACAGCCATTTTGCTTAAAAATTCCTTCATCAGTATTTTATTGTCGCTGATTTTGTCCATCAGCATTATCTCGAGTTTGGTGTATTTGTTAAAAACCATTTACAAACAAAAACAGCTGGCAGAAG
>JAUSOJ010000125.1 GCA_030656195.1 Lutibacter sp. | reverse complement strand
TGGTATTCTTTTGGTTTTTCTTCTTTCAATTTTTTTAAAGCTTCACCAAGTCCATACCATCCGGTAAGTGCAATTCTGGAAAGATTCCAGCTAAAAACCCAAGGAATGGCCCTTAAATCGTTAAGCGTTCTGGTGCCGGTTCTTCTTGCGGGTCTGGAACCAATTTTACTTTTCTCCAGAACGTCGATACAAGTAGCTTTACTGTAAAAATTAATAAACCCAGGTGTTTCTATTAAATCTTTATAGTGTTCAAATGATTTTTGGGATAAATACTCCATTGTTTCATGAGGGTAGGAATCCTCTTCAAATTTTTTGCTGCTTTTTATCAATTGTTTGGCAACCCCTGAAGCTAAAGCGTTGATGTTGTAGGTAGCAGTTAGCGGATTTCCATACATTTGTGCGATTGATTCTCCTTGAACAGTCACCTTAATGGTTCCGTTTACGGTATCTTTAGGCATGCTTTCTAAAAAACGGTGATACTTTCCGCCACCTCTGCTAATGGTGCCACCTGTTCCGTGGAAGAAGAAAATTTCTGAATTGTTTTTTCTTCCTACTTCAGAAAGTTCTTTCTCAGCCTTAAATAAATTCCATTTACTGGCAATAGTTCCTCCGTCTTTATTGCTGTCACTATAACCCAGCATTACTTCTTGCTTATGAGCCAGTTTTCCGGATCTTTCTTTTGTTATAGGATGTTGAAGGAATTTTTCTAAAATTTTTGGTCCGTTATGAAGATCTTCTATTGTTTCTAAAAGAGGAGCCACTCTGATGTTGGTATTAAGTAATTGCGTTTCTCTCATCAAAAGATAAACCACCAATAAATCACTTAAATTTCTGGTCATACTGATTATAAAAGAACCAATGCCTTCTGATCCATATTGATTAATGTGATTACGAACTACGCGGTAGCAATCCAAAACATTGTCTGCTTCTGCACCATATGAAACCGTAACATCTGTTATTAAAGTGTTGCTTTCTAAAATATTATTTAAATATTTTACGCGTTTTTCTTCGTCCCAGTGTTCAAAATCATAATCTTCTGCCCCGGTTTCTTTAATAATTTGCGAGATGGCTTTATCGTGAAAATCGCTATTTTGTCTAATGTCTAATTTAGCCAAATGAAATCTAAAACACTGAAACGTTCTTTCTATTGGAAACAGTAAATCTTCAGCAAGGCCTTTTATGCCGTTTTCAATAAGAATATCTCTTAAAAATTTCAGGTCTTCCTCAAGATCAAAACTAGACTTGTAATACGAGTTAGAATCTGTGATTTTATCAGAAATTGTATTTTCTAATTTTACCAAAAGTAAGCTCACATATTGTCTCCAAGGTTCGTATGGATTTCTGTGAACGGTATTTTCTCCTATTTCTCCTAACGCTTTCGATTTCTTATCAATTGCTTCTGATAATAAAAAAGGCACTGGATTAATAATTGCTGATACAGAAAGTCTGGTCACTAAATTTAACAATTGTGATTTAATGATGGAAAGCGCTGTTTTTCTGTGGATCAATAAAGTTTCTTGCGTAATGTTGGGTGTTACAAAAGGATGCCCGTCTCTATCACCGCCAACCCAACTTCCGAAATTAATTTTCGGAAAAAAATCAGGATTTTTTATTTTGTTGGGATTCAATCCCATTTCAATCCAAGAACTTTTTAGCTGTTGATCACTTTTCTCTAAAGCAGTTGGAAAAACTTTGCTCAGATAATAAATAATATTGGCTCTTTCATCTTTAATAGTTGGTTTTTCCAGATAAATTTCACCAGTTCTCCACCATCTTTCTAATAAATTTATAATTTTTTCTTTGTATACGCTCAGTTCTAATTTGCTTTTAGAAGTGTTTTCTCGCTGCACCAAAAGCAAATACAATTCGCGATGAATTTCAATTACAGTAACTCTTTTTGCTTCTGTTGGATGCGCGGTAAGAACAGGAATAACATTGGTTTCGGAAATCGCTTTTAGCATTTCATCTTCAGTAATACCCTGGGCTTTCCATTGTTTAAAAGCTTCAGCCCAAGATCCTCTTACCGAAGCAATATTTTCTTGGTTCTCAGTTTTTCTTCGGTATTGGGTAGCGGCATTTTCTTCAACCAAAGTCATTAACTGGAAATAAATACTAAGAGATTGTATGATTTTTCCTGTAGAAATGTTGTCGTTATCTAACTCAGAATAATCAAGTGGATTGCTGTTTATTAAAGAAATTATTTGCGGTTCATTAATTCTGGATAACATTTCCACGTAACAATCAATTATGAAATTTCTGTCATTTGTTATCTTTTGAAACGGACTTTCATTTATTTTCATTATTTGTATATTTTCAATCGTTAAATTCATTCTTTTTTTAAAAAAAAACGTGGTGGTAAAGATACCATTTCTTGTAAAATAAATTGTTATATAGGCTTATTGTTATTTAGTTTTATTGAGCCAAAACTTGTCAGTTTTAATAATGTCGCTTCCAGGCCATATAGCATTGCAGCCAACGTTTAAGACTGTTTTCAGAAAGGGATTTTGGACTTTGTAATCAACAATCAACACAAACGCTGATGCGGTGCAGGAATTTTAGTGAGTAACTGCTTTTAGCCCAACAATAGAGCCAATTAAAGTGGTGATGAAAAGCAGTCGCAAAAAGGTTGCGGGTTCTTTAAAAACAAGAATTCCAATTAAAACAGTGCCAACGGCTCCAATTCCTGTCCATACGGCATAAGCAGTTCCAATTGGCAAGGTTTGCGTTGCTTTAACTAAAAGCCCCATACTGATGGTAAGCGCAACCAAGAAACCTGCATACCATAAATACATTTCGTTACCTGTAGTTTCTTTCGCTTTTCCCAAACAGAAGGCAAAAGCAACTTCAAATAAGCCCGCAATAATTAGAACAATCCAATTCATTTCCTTTATCTTTTGTGGCAAAGGTCGGAAATTGCATTGAGGGAAAACTTTACAAATGATAAAAAATGATTTTTGCTTGATTTTTGGTCAAACTATTTCAGGAAAGTATTTTTTTATTTGATTAACGGCGGTTAGGCGATGAATTTTTATTCTATTTTGAATTTAATATAAATTTGGCTTTCAATTCTTATTTTTTCAAACTCAATATCAATTGGAACATAGTTTTGCTTGCTTCTATTTGAATAACCAACAACCACAACTTCTTGTAGTTCGTAGTTACTGTTATTATTCCTGTCAACAACTGTTTTTAGGTCAGAGATAAATATTGCGTTTCCAATTTTTTGATTCAATGCTTTGGCCATATAATTGGCTTGATTTTTTGCTTTTACAACTGCATTTTGTTTTAAAATCAAAAACATTTCGTTTATTTTGGAATATTCCGTTTTTTCAAGTGTAACATTTGAAATTCCTATTTCTTCCAATTCAGCTAATACTTTACCTGCAACTTTTGAATCATACACAACTAAAATATAATTTTTTGTTTTCTGTATGTCTTGTTGCTTTAAAAGATATTTTTTATAATTGCTTGCTAAATCTTTAAGCGTTAGTTGAGTTTGGGTATTTATTCCAAGCTTTTTCAGACTTTCATTCATCGTAGTTTCTAATTCTTCCACTGAAAATTTGCCTTTAGTGTCTTTTTCAGAAATTACTATTTTCAGAAATATTCTGTCGGGTGTTACTAATGTATCACATTTTGCCGAAGTTTCTAAATAGGGTAAATCAATAAAATTTTTCTCTTGCGAGAAGCTATTCAAACTGATTAAAGTTAAAATTAATAGTGTTATTTTTTTCATTTTTATTTGTTTATGTTTTTGGTAATAGCTTGACTAACGTTTTGGTACTACATTGTGTTTGGGACTAGATTAATCCCTATTTTCGGATTTGCCAAATAATTAACTTCCTATTTAGCCTATTGCTCAAATCCGTTTTAGTAGCTGCTAGGTGTCGTTATTTTTTAATTCTATTGTACGAACTCTTTTTAGATATCGAATATGATTTTCTTTAGTTACTTTTGGATATTTAAATCTTGCCACAATCTCATAAATATCCTTATTCGAAAGTTGGTCAATAAGATAGTTTTCTTTTTTGCAGAGAGAACTCACTCCAATTATGTTTGAATGAAATAAATAGCTGTTCAGATATTTATTAATAGTTTCTGATTTTGATAATCTTTTGGATATTTCGGTTGAAAGAGTGATTTCGAAATATTTTCGTTTTAAAGTCAATTCGTTTTTCTTGAGAATAATTCTAATCAATTGTTGCTCAATTGTACTCGCACCTTGAATTCTATTTTTTGACATGTTATTTATAATTGCACGAAATATTGAGAATATATCGTGTCCATAATGACTATAAAACCTCTTGTCTTCGATACTTATGGTCGCGTTTATTAGATGGTCTGAGAATTGATTTTTAATTAAATCAACGGAAATATTATTTATTAGGATGCTTCTTTGATGTCTAAATTCTTCCGAGAATATAGTATTCAAAATGTAAAGACCTCGAAACAAATAATAAGACCCCTTGTTAGCTAACTTAACCAATTTTTGCCCAATTTGTTGTTCCTTTTGAATTTGAAGCCGTCCAAACAAATTTTCCAATTAGATCTTTACTATTGAATATAGGAATTGTCAATTCAAATGATGTTGATGTTACTCTTTCATTACCATTTTCTTTAATTAGTAAATAAAGTTTTGACCGGCTAAGAAAATTTCTTTTATAATGTCCATTGATTTCTATCTCGACTCTCCCCTTATTAGAGTATTCAGTATGTAAACTCCCGTCAGGGTTTAAATCTCTAATTTTTTCTCCACGACCAGATATTTGATTACCTAATTGTAGTAAATGAACTTTATATTCAATAGTGATTCCAATATGAGGATTGTAAGAACTTTGGGCTATTTTGTTTTTTGCGTCCCACTCACCAGATATGTTTTTTTGTATAAAAACATATTCATTTAGCCCAAATATTAATAGTGTAAATATTAGTCCACCAATTAAATTTGAAATAGAGTCTTGCAAAACTGAATTCTTATCAAGATTAAAAGAATTATTATTCTTCGTATCATTTTTCGATTCTATGTCTTTTAGATTTGTAATATTAGTAGTCTTCTCTTTTCCTTCTAATATGTTTTTTATTAAAGCGGATGAATCTTTTTTAATTAAATTTCCTGTTTTTATTTGGTTGCTAAAGCAAGTGAACACTCCTAAAGTCAGAATAAGTATTGTTATCAATTTTGTCATTGGTTGTTTTTTATAATGGCACCTAACTTGTTTAAAGGCTTGACAAAATCATCCCAATCCACCCAAATAGGGTTTGCTTGGCCTGCCAAACATCAGTTTTTATTGCTAACGAATGTAGCCAAAATTAATTTACAAATCATCAAACGGACTTTTAATTTACAGCAAACTTTTGGTGCCTACTATTTTGGCGAGTTTCAATTAAAAAAATAATAAATTAGATTTTACAGAAAGCAAAATCAACAAAATTTAGAGCCATCATAATTTGGTTACATAAAATAGAATTACAATTTACTATATTTATAAAAAAATCAGAAATATCATTGATGATTATTTTATTTACCCATGCTAACTAAAAAACCACAACCAAAATGCCCAAAAATAAATTCACCAACAGCCTTGTAAATGAAACGAGTCCGTACTTGTTGCAACACGCACACAATCCCGTAAACTGGTATGCATGGAATCAAGAAACGCTGGCACTTGCCAAAAAGGAAAACAAATTGCTGTTAATTTCCGTAGGTTATTCCTCCTGTCATTGGTGCCATGTGATGGAACACGAAAGTTTTGAAAATGAAGAAGTGGCAGCGGTAATGAACAAGCATTTTATCAATATAAAAGTTGATAGGGAAGAACGTCCCGATGTAGATCAGGTTTATATGAACGCCGTACAATTAATTACCGGCCGCGGCGGCTGGCCTTTAAACTGCGTGGCTTTGCCCGATGGAAGACCCATTTGGGGCGGCACGTATTTTCCAAAAGACAATTGGATTAGCGCACTGGAACAATTAGCGAATTTATATGATGAAACTCCGGAAAAAGCCATTGAATATGCCGAAAGATTAACCGATGGCGTAAGAAATTCGGATTTGGTTTCATTAAATGAAAATCAGGTTGAATTTTCCAAAGCAGATTTGGAAAGATCCGTGCGCGAATGGAAACAAAATATGGATCAAGATTTGGGAGGAAGAAGAGGTGCGCCTAAGTTTCCATTGCCAAACAATTACCAATTTTTGCTTAAATATGCTGTGCGTTCAGGAAATAGTGAAATGTTGGATTACGTAAATACTTCGCTCACTAAAATGGCTTATGGCGGTATTTACGATCAAATTGGCGGCGGATTTTCAAGATATTCTGTTGATGCAAAATGGCATGTGCCGCATTTTGAGAAAATGTTGTACGATAACGGACAATTGGTGAGTTTGTATGCCGAAGCGTACCAAGCCACCAAAAATGAATTGTATAAAAAAACAGTTTACCATACACTCGAATTTATTGAACGCGAACTTACCACCCAAGAAGGTGCTTTTTATTCTTCATTGGATGCCGACAGCATAAATACCGAAGGAAAACTGGAAGAAGGGGCTTTTTATGTTTGGACCCAAAATGAACTGAAAACCATTTTAGGAAAGGATTACGATTTGTTTGCGGACTATTATAGCGTAAATTATTACGGACTTTGGGAGCATGAAAATTATGTGTTGATCCGTAAAAACAGCGATAACGAAATTGCAAAAAAACACGCAATTTCTGTTTCGGAACTCGAAAATAAAGTGGTTTCCTGGCAAAAAACATTGCTGAAGGAACGTGCAAAAAAAGAACGGCCAAGGCTCGATGATAAATCGTTAACTTCCTGGAATGCCTTGATGTTGAAAGGTTATGTGAATGCTTATGCCGTTTTTAATGAACAGCGATTTCTTGATGCTGCCATAAAAAACGCGACCTTTATTTATACCAAACAAATTCAGGAAAACGGAAACTTAAACCACAGTTATAAAAATGGAAAAAGCACCATAAACGGTTATTTGGAAGATTATGCAACCGTAATTGATGCCTATATTTCTTTATATGAAGTCACTTTTAACGAAACTTGGCTCAGCGCTGCCAAGCAATTGGCAGATTATGCTTTCGATCATTTTTTCGATGCCGATCGCTCCATGTTTTATTTCACTTCAAATCAGGATGCCGATTTAATTGCACGCAAAATGGAAATTGAAGACAATGTGATTCCTGCTTCAAACTCCATTATGGCGAATAATTTATTTAAATTGAGCCATTATTATTCAAACAGCTATTACTTAAAAGTGAGCGAACAAATGTTGCGGAATGTGATAGAAAATGCCCAAAAATATGGCTCGGGATATTCCAATTGGCTGCAATTGCTTTCAAATTTTGTTGGGGAATATTATGAAATCGCCATTTCGGGAAAAGATGCTTTGCATCAGCTTAAAGAAATTAACCAACATTACATTCCAAACAAATTAATTGCCGGAAGCACTAAAAAAAGCAATATTCCTTTATTGAAAGATCGTTTTATTGAAACCGAAACCCTTATGTATGTTTGCGTAAATTCGGCTTGTCAGTTGCCCGAAAAGGAAGTTAAAAAAGCATTGGAACAGCTAAAAATCAATTACTAAAATGAAGGCCGTTCAAATTTTCTTTGTTGCCTTGGTGGCGTTTGAGCACATTTATTTTATGATTTTGGAAATGTTTTATTGGGACAAACCGAAAGGGTTAAAAGCATTTGGACAAACGCTGGAAGCCGCAAAAAGTTCAAAAACGTTGGCCAAAAATCAGGGTTTGTACAATGGTTTTTTGGCGGCCGGACTTATTTGGGCCATTGTAAATAAAGATAATTTTGAAGCTTTGGCAATTTTCTTTTTAAGCTGCGTAATTGTTGCAGGTGTTTTTGGCGCATACACCACCAAAAATAGTAAACTTTTTTATGTGCAGGCAGTGCCGGCAATTATTGGATTAATTGTAATTTTGATTTAATGCAAGTAAAAATATTTTGCTGAATCAATAAGATTTGGTAAGTAATTTAAATATTCAGTCTATGAAACCACAACTTAACAAGTACGCAATTGTATTCATGCTGTTAATTGGCATTTCAGGTTTTTGTCAAAATTCAGGCAGTAATGAAATATTTATAAATACAGATAATTTAATCACAATTGATTTAACTTCTAAAGAATTGGTTGGGACATATTATATCAATAATGAGTTTGTTCCTGGGAAAATTTCCAATCAGAAGGCGGTTTATTTGATGAGGTATAATGCTTATAAAGATGTTATGGAAATGGAATTAAACAACAAGCAATATTACTTTCCTTTAACAACCAATTATTCAGTCACATTTGAAAGTTTAAATAAAATTTATCAGGTTTTAGATTACAAAGAAAAAGAAATCACAAAAAAAGGATTGTTTGTTGTTGTATTTCTTGGGAATGAAATCTCGCTATTTCTTAAAGAAAAAATCGAATTCTTTGAGGAAGTTGTTGCTAAAACGGGTTACGACAAATATGTGCCGCCAACACTAAAACGTGTAGATGATAAATTTTATGTTGTTTTTAAAAATAATCCTGCAATTGCTTTGCCCAATAAGAAAAAAGAAGTCATTTCTTTATTTGAAAGCAAAGGAAGCGCGATTGAATCTTACGCCAAAATAAATAATTTGGGATTTAAAAACAGGGAAGATTTAATTAAAATATGTAAGTATTACGATACTTTAAAATAATCACTTTTTAGAGATCCCGCCAATAAATTCCTTCAAATAAAAAGGCTCAAAATAAGCAACATCTTCAAACTCGTTTTTGAGGAATTTTTCAAAAGATATCACCGACATTTCTTTTGCCGAAGGAAATTTATGGTCAATAAAAACAGAATTTTTATGCGTGATTATTTCTTTGCATTTTTCGGCACCGTCTCCAAAAAAATAAACTTTATCAGCATTTAAAAATTCCGAAAAAGAATCGGAATCAATTATTTCTGCGTGAACATCTCTTATTTTTTCGTTTTTATCATTAAAAACCTGGCTGTAAACTTCCATTCTTCTTGCATCCAAAAGCGGAATTTTATAGCCTTTGTCAATGGAAACGGATAGCGCCAAAGATTGTAGGGTGTTTACTGAAATCATTGGAATATCTAAGGCAAAACACAAGCCTTTAACCGCCGAAACGCCAATGCGCAAACCTGTATAAGAACCCGGACCTTTGCTTACGGCAATGGCTTTTAAATCAGACAATTCAATTTTCGCTTCCAAAGCAACCTGCTCAATCAATTTATGCAATTTTTCGGCATGCGAATAATTGCCGTCGTTCAATTCCTTCAACGCAATGGTTTTGCCTTCCTTTGAAATGCTCACCGAGCAATTTTTTGTTGCAGTTTCTATGTTTAAGATCAAAATCGAAAATTTAATGGTTGTCAACGGTTACTGCACGTAGCCGAAGTAAAAGGCAAAGATACTTCATAATATTTTTATAAAAAAAACATCCAACGTTTTGCGTTGGATGTTACCGTGAATTAAAAATTAAACGCAATATATTTGGATTTATTCCAAATCAAACTCCCTTTCCTTTGGAAAGGGTTGGGGATAGGATTATTCCAGAACAATGGGAATTCCTAAATAATATTCTAACAATTTCGTTCTGAAAACAAAATTGTATTTTGCATTGGCCATAGACGCTTGCGCGTTTACCAACCTGTTTCTTACTTGGTCAAAATCAAAAGAAGTCATTGCGCCGTTATCAAAACTAATCTGTGCGTTTTTGTATGATTCGTTTTGTGCCAGTAACGATTTTTCTGCCGAAATATATTGGTCTAAAGAAGCTTTTGCATCAGCATAGGCTTTTTCAATGGTTTCCCTTAATTTAACCTGTTTGTCTTGTAATTGCAAGACGGCTATTTCTTGATTTATTTGGGCTTTTGCCACATTCGATTTTGTTTGAAATCGGTTAAAAATTGGAATGTTTAAAGAAAATCCAAAGTTGTATCCCAAATTGTCTTCCAGCTGTGTTCCAAAACCGTTTGGTACATAAACAACATTGTTATTTTCATCAATAATTGGCCTAACATCCTTTTCACCTTGGTTGTGTTGGTAAGAAGTTCCCAATCCTGCCCCAAAAGAAAGCGACGGATAATAAGCGCCTTTTGCAATTTCTACGCCAATTTCTGAACGTTCAACTGCTATTTGGGCACTTTTAATTTCAGGTAAATTGGCAACCGCGGTGTTAAAAATTACATCGGTATCGTTATAAATTAAAGATGCGGAATCAATGGTTAAAGCAACGTCTTGCACATCAAATCCTTTGTGGGAAACCTGTAACAATTGCGCCAAACTCAATAATGAAAGATCCAGCGTATTTTTTGCAGTGGTCAATTGTTGCTCATTTGCCGCCAAAGTAGCTTCTGCTTCCAAAAGTGTTGTTCTAGGCTGTGAGCCCGCTTCAACCAAGGTCTTTGCTCTTTCAACCTGTTTTTTGCTGATGTCAATCTGGTCTTGCGCAATAATGATGCTTTCTTTGTTCAGCAACACATTTAAATAAAAATTAACCACATACAACATAATGCCATTTTTATTTTCTTCTAAATTAAATCCGGCTGCTTCCAGGCTTTTTTGCACCTGCAACAAATTGTTTTTATTTCTGTTTCCGTTGTAAAGCGTTACGTTTGAGTTTAATCCGAAACTGTTAGAACGGCTGTCTCTTGAAACCCGACCGCCGTAATTGTCAATATAAGATCCGAAATTCCAGTTTTGTGTAACCGAAGAATTTAAAGACGGGTAAAAATTACCTTTCGCAATGGTAATGTCTTCTTCAACCAATTCTTTGCTAAGTTCCTGCTGTTTTATGGAAATATTGTGTTCTAAAGCGTAGTCGACACATTCCTGAAGTGTCCATTTTTTATCTTGTGCATTTGCGTTTATAAATAAAAAAAACGCCAAAATACCGACAATTTTTGTTCTCATTGTTTAAGTCTGAGTTTATAGGTGATGTTGATTTTTGTATATGACGACTAAATTTAGCATTTGTTACACATTTAGTCGCTTATGGAAATGTTAAATTTTATTTTGTGCTGTCTGGCTTTTTATTGGGCGTTTCCCGCCTGCTGGCGGGTCGGGCTTTCCGTTCCAAACTTTTTTCGCTGAAAAAGCGCAAAAAGGTTTTCCACTGCAATCCCTAACGCAAAATTTAATTACGATCTCTGATTTATGATTTAGGATTTTTATAATGTCTAAATCAAATGTTAACCAAAACAAAATTGTGCTATTCGCGTATTTTTTTTGTGAATTTTACGATTTAAAAATCAGTCTAATTAAGAATTTTCAACTTCGGTCCCGATAGGAGCTACCGGGATACGTCTCTTTTCCAATATTATTTTTTGCCGATTTTGTTTTTCTTTATTTTATTTCTGATGATAAAAAAAAATAAAGCACCAACCAGAAGGTAAGGAAACACCATTAAGTATAAAATACCCGAATTTAATCCTTCAGCCGCATCCACGTCACCGCCGCTTTCAACAACCGCTTTACACATCGCGCATTGCGCATTGGCCATTTGAATAAATAGCAGAAATAATATGGAAAACGCTATTTTTTTCATGAGTATATATCTATTGTTTAATCGTGTATCTATTTCGTCATTGCGAAGTTTTTGCAAAAAAACTGCGGCAACCTGTTTGTCATTTATTTCCTTATTATTGATCTTCCATAATTAAATTCCCCCTTCGGGCCTGCCTGCCGGCGAGGCAGGGGTTAGGGGGCCTAATAATAAGGCGAAATCATCACATAAACTACCACGCCGGTTACCGCCACATAAAGCCACAACGGAAAGGTAAAACGCGCTATTTTTTTATGAAGTTCCACCTGATTTGTGATGGCTCTTACATAAGTCACCAAAACAAAAGGAATTACGATTACCGACAATATAATGTGCGTGATTAAAATCACGAAATAAACTGTTTTTATGGTACCTTCTCCTCCAAATTTGGTGGAATCTGAAGTCATATGATAAGCCACATAAAGCACCAAAAACAATACAGAAAATCCAATGGCTGTTTTCATCAGTTTTTCATGCAAGGCTATTTTTTGGTTTTTAACTGCCCAAAATGCCAAAACCAACATCAACGCTGTAAAAGCATTGAGCGTGGCGTAAATTGGCGGCAGAAAAACAGGAAGCTGCACGTCAATTTTTACAGTAAACAATATCGCAACCACCACCGGAATGGCAATTGATAAAATGATAATCCAAATATTGTATTTTTTTGCCGTTGTTTCCATTATTCTTTTAAAAGTATTTTAACGTCCTCTTTAATTTGTTGCACACCTTTTGGGTCGAGTCCGTCGTAAAATGCAATCGGATTTCCGTATTCATCCAATCTCGAGCGAATGTTTCCTTTTTTATCCACCAAAGCAAACATGCCCGAATGCTCAAATCCGCCCTCGGCATTGCTGTCTTCTCCGGCATACAACGTAAATCCGGTATTCGACAATTCATAAATTTTATCCTGTTCGCCTGTTAAAAAGTTCCAGTTTTGCGAAGTTGCACCGTGTGATTTGGCATATTCTTTTAAAATTTCAGGCGTGTCGTGTTTCGGATTGATGCTGAAAGATGCGATACCGAAATCCAGATTTCCGTAAAACTCATTTTGTATTTTCAGCATATTTTCATTCATTATCGGACAAATGGTAGGGCAGGTGGTGAAGAAAAATTCTACCACATACACTTTTCCTTCATAAAATGAATTGGTAATCAATTTGCCGTCCTGATTGGTGAATTCAAACGGAGGAACTTTTGAAATTGTAACCAATTCGGGCGTTTTAAATCTGTTTACAATTTTTGGAATGGCATAAATTCCGAAGATTAAAATAATAAATGCAATGCCTATGTAAGAGTATTTTTTCATAATAATTAGATATCTCTTTTTCTTCTTTGTTCTTTTTCAGCCGATTTTTTCAATTGGTAATAAATAATGTCAATATCATCTTTCATTTTATTCTTCAAAATGGCCACCGATTTCATATTATAGCCATATAATTTTCCGCCTTTGGTGTCTTCATCATCTTTTCTTCCGCGCAAACGCAATTCCATATCTACAATATACGCATTTTCCGAATAAAGGTTTTCATTTAATAAATAAGGCGTTTGAAAACTGTTAAAAAGCAAGTTGATATTTTGCGGACTCGCGTAAATAAAATGCCATTTGCTGATATCTGTAAAAGCCGAAAGCTCTTGAATTGTTTCATTGTATTCATTTTCCAATCCCTGCGGAAGAATGGCAACCATCTGAAAATATGGTTTTGAATAATACCTTTTGTAAATAGTCTGATTTAAATTGAAAAGACTTGCTTTTGCATTTTTGATATCGCTACCCAAAAAACAAATAACGGTTAGTTTTTCAGAAAAAGTGGCGGTTGTTTCCGGAGAGATGATTTTTAAATCAACCACATCTTTAGTTAAAATAGGCAAATTTGAATATTTGTAGATTCCTTTTGAAAGAAATATGTAAAATACCAAAGGCAATATAAACAGACTAAAAAGTACCCAGAATTTTTTCATGATGTTTTTTGTAAAAATAAAAAAAGGTGGTCATAAAAACCACCTTATTCATTTAATTATTTTAAATATTAGTAGTTCCACTTTGTCAACGGACCCAAAACGTCGTTGATGTAACTTCCTTCAATTAACAATAACGTGGCTAAAAATATGATTAAGAAAACCGAGGTCCAAACCACAGCTCTTCTTAAATTCTTTTTTTCATCGGCCATATGCATGAAAAACCAGGTAATGTAATAGGCTTTCACAACCGTTAAAACCAGGAAAATAATATTTAAAGGACTTGTGCCTAAAATTTTGGTTAAATAAAGCGCATCGGGTTTTATGATTCCCAAAGCAACTTCAACAATAGTGATTACAGAAAGTATGGCGAATACTTTCCAAATTAATTTTGTGTGTGAATTATGTTCTTGTGCGTGTGTCATTTTAATGTCTTTTTATGAATTAAACCAAGTAGAAGAAGGTGAATACAAATACCCAAACCAAATCTACAAAGTGCCAATAAAGTCCAACTTTTTCAACCATTTCATAATGTCCTCTTCGTTCATAAGTGCCAATAATCACATTAAAAAAGATGATAATATTGATGATGACACCCGATAAAACGTGAAATCCGTGGAAACCTGTGATAAAGAAAAAGAAATTGGCGAACAGTGTTTTTCCGTATTCATTTTCTCTTAAATTGGCGCCCATAACCACCGATTTTGCTTCATTTAAAAAACCCATCGCCTCACTGTGCGGAATGATGGTTTTTGCTTTTGTTTCGGGATTTATGAGCTCGGTTCTTATAGAAATTCCCGGATTTGCCTTAAAACTTTCAACAACTTCATTTAGCGTAAAAGGCGGCAATTCTGCTTCTTCCACAAACCACAATCCTTTGTTTGCGGTATGCTGTGTTCTTTCAGAATGCAGCGGTTTCACAAAACTTTCTAAAGAGATTTGTTCTCCGGTGGCATCAACAAATTGAATTATTTTTCCGTCGTTCAGTTTAACGGCACCGTAAGTTCCGTTTATAAAGTTTTTCCATTCCCAAGCTTGTGAGCCCAAGAATATTGCACCGCCTAAAATGGTCAGCAACATGTAAAAAGTCACCTTCTTTTTATTCATCTGATGGCCTGCGTCAACCGCCAGCACCATCGTTACCGATGAAAATATCAAAATGAACGTCATTAACGCCACATAATACATAGGAGCGTGGAAACCATGTAAAAAAGGAAAGTGTGTAAAAACTTCGTCGGCTATTGGCCAGGAATCGTGAAATTTAAAACGCATTAGGCCATACGCGCCCAAGAAACCCGAAAATGTAAGTGCATCTGATAAAATAAAGAACCACATCATCATTTTACCATAGCTTGCTCCTAATGGTTTTTCGTTTCCGCCTTTCCAGGATGTTCCATTATTTTCAGTAGGAATAGTTACTTCCATAAAAGTTTGTTTAGATTTTTAGTTATAGTTCTGCCAAAAGTACATATTTTTTATTATCTAATAAAATAGAAAAATAAAAACAAATAGATCCAAAGAATATCCACAAAATGCCAGAAAATGGCGCCTAATTCAAGGCCAAGCGTATCATTTGCATGGTATTTTTTATTGAAGTGATTGAAAATTACCACAGACAACACCACAATTCCTGCAGCAACATGCGCCAAATGGGCGATGGTAATGCCATAAATGAAAGAGGATTTTACCGTGCTAAATTCACCTGCGAAAAACAATCCCGATTTTAATAATTCGTTAAATCCTTCAAACTGAAAAAACACAAAACCAATTCCCAAAAACAGCGTTGACAATAAAAAAGCGCTTGTTACTGGTCGGTTATCTTTTTTGATGAAATATTTTGCCAGCATAAAAGTGATGCTGCTCAGCATAATTAAAAAAGTGCTGATATAAAAAGCCTGAGGCAAATCGAAGGAAACCCAATCTGCACGTTTTCTGCTTACCACATAAGCACTTGTGAGTCCGGCAAACATCATGGTCATACTCACCATGGAAACCCACAACATAGGTTTTGCCGACTTTCTTTTTGCTTGTTTGTATTCTTGTTCTAAGGTTTGTTTCATGAATTAGTTTTATTATTGAACTATTGATTCTTTTTTAATTATTTATAATTTAACATTCATCGTATCCCGATAGCTATCGGGACGTAAATCAAAATCTTAATGTAAAAATTTATCCACCACATAAATAACCTGTATCAAGGTAATGTACAAAACGCTTGACAGCATTAACTGACGGGCTTCTTTGTTGGTTTGGTTTTTATACAATTTAACGGCATAAAATAACATCACGCCTCCCAATAATGCCACAATAATTGCTGTGATCGGATAAATATAAAAATTTCCTGTCAATTTTAATACAGGAATCACAGAAACTATAATCAAACAAACCGTATAAATAATAATTTGCACCACTGCTTTTTTATTTTTTTGTCCCATTGGCATTAAGTTAAAGCCTGCTTTTTTGTATTCATCATACTGAAGCCATGCGATTGCCCAAAAATGTGGAAATTGCCAAAAAAACTGAATTAAAAATAACATGCCTGGTTCTATGGAAAAATTGTCGGTTGCTGCAACCCAACCCAACATAAAAGGAATGGCTCCTGGAATTGCACCAACAAAAACGGCTAAAGGCGTTATCGATTTTAACGGCGTGTAAACACTGGTGTATAAAAAAATAGATATGGCGCCAAACAAGGCACTTTTCGGATTGATGCTGTATAAAATGGCCAAGCCTAAAATGGTAAAGGAAACCGCAATCACCATCGCCATGGAAACGTGCATTCTGCCGGTTGGCAAAGGCCGGTTCATGGTGCGTTTCATTAAAGCATCGGTATCTTTTTCAATAATTTGGTTGAAAGCATTTGAAGCCCCAACCATTAAATAGCCGCCAATTGCCAATAAAATAAGGATTGAAATTTTAATTTCTTCAACAGCCAATAAATAGCCAGCCAATGATGAAAACACCACACTTAGGGACAAACCCACTTTGGTTAACTGCTTAAAATCACTAAATACTGCTGAAAAATTCACCTTTTGCGGAATGTATTTTGAGGTTATTTGCATTAAAATTGTTTAAAATAGTGCAAATATATTTTATTATTACATAATTACAACCTTAAAACAAGCGGATTAAAAAAATCTTTTAAATAAAATTAAAAATTATCTTTGCAGTTAATAGAAATGTTTTAAATTTGCCGTCTCATTTAAGCAATTAAGTGCGCGTTCATTAAAAAAATTTGCGAAAGTAGCTCAGGGGTAGAGCACCACCTTGCCTTGGTGGGGGTCGCGGGTTCAAATCCCGTCTTTCGCTCAATAATTTAAAATACCAATGCAGGAGTGGTGGAATTGGTAGACACGCTGGACTTAAAATCCAGTGAGCTGTAAGGCTCGTGCGGGTTCAAGTCCCGCCTCTTGTACGAAAAAAGCCGAAACAATTTGTTTCGGCTTTTTTTATTTAAGGGATTTGATTAAAACGATGTAATAAATTTTAATTGTGCAGGCAGTTTAATTCAGTATAATTGCTTAACCATCTTACGGCAGCTTCTCTGGTTGAAAAAAGTTGAAATTTAGACTTGTTGTTTTTAATCAAACTTTGAAAGATCATTGCAAAAGCAGTCTCCTTAGGCGTATCTAAAATGATGGCCGTAACGATATAATCATATTTTTCAACAATCTTATAGTGCTCATCAGCAAGTAATGACAATTCATTTGAAGAAAAATTTACGAAAGCTTTTTTAGAATCAATCAATTTTTTCAAAAATCGGGGATAAGTAGCATTCTCTTTAATAGTAATGCTGCATTCAATCAATTCTTTTAGCGTTAATTCGCCTTCAAATTTGGATTCCAGTATGGCTGTTCGGTGATTGAATTTTGCGGAAACCATGTTTGTTTTTATTTTTTTTTCTGTCATTTAACTATTTTGGATGAAAAACTTGGCAAGCCATAAAACATAATTTTAGAATATTTCATGTATCTGAAAGACAAATCAAATTTAATGATCCAAAATTTAAAAAACTCAGGATTCCCCTTTCACTTTGTAATGAAAAACCTTACTAATTTTAAAGAAAATTCCCATAAATTTATTCTCTAAATTTTATACAAAAGTTGCGTAACTATTTCATCATAAATAAAGAGCCAAATTCAATCCAATGCATCAAAAATGTTTTGGAAGATTACAATGAATTTAACTGCATTGGTGTTTCCAGTGAATACAATCACGCGTTAAACTTTATTTTAAAGGAAACGCCCAATTTGGTGTTTTTTGATTTAGACAACACTTTCGAAAAACCATTCGAACTTATAAAAGAACTGAATTTACTGTTTAATGATTATTTTCCTGTTTTTATTGCAATTTCTTCTTCAAAAGAGAAAGCATATGAAGCAATAAAAAATGGTTTTTTTGATTTTATATTAAATCCGTTATCAGAGTTGGAAATAAGAAAGTCTGTTTTAAAATTTCAAAAAAAATCCCCTGCCATTATCAACAAAAATATTTGTTTGAAATCGAACAAAGATTATCAATACCTCAATACGGATGAAATCCTTTTTTTAAAAGCCGATAACAATACTACAGATTTTTATACAAGCGACGGCAATATCATAAGCGCATTTAAAACGCTAAAAACTTTTGAAGAGGTACTTCCCGAAAATTTTCTGAGAATTCACAAAAGTTATATCATAAATAAAAACTTTGTTTCAAGAATTCAATATGGCAAATTGATATGCACTATTAAAAAAAACAGTTACGACATACCGTTTACCAAAACCTATATTGACAATATTGAAATTATGAAAAAAACATTGTCACACAATTCCTGCCAATCGTTAAATTAAATTTCCCTTTCACTACATAGCTTTTTACACTTGCCAATACTGCTTTCACTAAAAGTGGATTTATTTGTTGGTTTTATGCTTCATGTAACAATACCTTCGCCTTAAGAAAAGCATTTTATTGGAGTATTAGCAGATTAACATTTATATTTCCAATATTTTTTTTACCATATAAAATTAATTTGAGCCAATATTTGGCGAAAAAAACCATTATAAATCTTATAAACCCTTATTTTATGAAAACTTTTAAAAATTTTATCGCGCTTTTTGTATTGCTTAACGCATTCGCATTCACTTCTTGCACAACAAATGACACAGAAGAAGATCAATTGACAATTACAGCCCAAGATACATTTGCTGGTGGAGAGGATTCAATTCCTCCAGCAGGAAAGGATTAAGAATAAACACCCTCAGTTTATATTAAAAAAAGCATTCTTAACAGAATAAGAAACTGTCTAAAAAAATATTTTCATCAATCTGAACGCATTACAATCATTTGAAGATTGTAATATGTTCAGATTGGTAATTTTTTTAAAACTTTTTAGACCGCCTTTTTTTTAGTAGATTTGTTTTTAGAATCTTAACTGCATTGAAAACAATTCCAACTTTATACAAACCCGTATTTCAATTATTTTTTTTAGGGCTGATTGTATCTGCCATAACAAGCTGCAATCCAGCAAATCAAAATACCGGCGCCAAATTGGTTGAAGTTGACAGTGTTTCCGTATGGATTCAAAATGCGAAGAATAGTTCTATTGATCTTGAAGTCAGAAAACAAGGACTTTATAAAGCTTACCAACGGAACAAATTCCAAAAAAATGATTCCGTCAAAAACAGTAATTTAGCCAAAATTGCTTATGAAGGGTATCAACTAAAGGATTCTGTTTTCTTTCTCAAAACAAACCGCGAGGCCCAAAAATTATCGATGAAATTACGCGATACTTTCGGAATTGCAGATACGCATTGGAGCTATGGGATGTATTATCTGGAAAAAGAACTTAATGAGCGCGCTTATTACCATTATTATGAAGCCTATAAAAACTTCCAGGTCATAAAGCATGATTTTTTTGCCGGAAAAATGCTGTACAATATGGCGATAATACAACAAGATGCAAAGGATTATGCAGGGAGTGAGGTTTTAACGTTTCAGGCCATTTCAATATTTAAAAAATTAAAAAAGTACGATGACCTTTACCGTTGTTACAATCTTTTAGGGACTGTTTTTAAGCATATGCAAGAGTATAATAAAGCCATTATGTATCATACTGAAGCGTTGGAAAACTTAGAAAATGTAAAACAAAAAGGTACATTTAAAGAATCCAGTTTAAACAATTTGGGCTTGGTATATCAAAATAAAGGAGATTACAAAAAAGCAAATTCCTATTTTAATAAAGCTTTAGAAAACCACAATCTAAAAATTCAAGATATCAATCTTTATAGCAAATTAATAGACAATATCGCCTACACTAAATTTTTAAGTGGGGACACGGTCAATGTACTCCAAGATTATCATAAATCACTCCGCATCAGAGACAGTCTTGGTTATATTTCGGGCGTTATTACAAGTAAATTGCATTTGGCAGAATTTTATGCAAAATATAAAGATTTGGATAAAGCGGTTGTAAATGCGGAAGCAGCTCATAAATTGGCTAAAGAGGTCAACAATAACAGAGATGTTTTGGCATCATTGTTATTGCTCTCAAAACTAGACTCGAAAAACGCTCCTTATTATTTTAAAAACTATGCGACTTTAAGTGACAGCCTCCAAATAGAAGAACGAAAAATAAGAGATAAATTTACAAGAATTCGTTTTGAAACAGATGAATATATTGAGAAAACTGAAATGCTTTCAGCACAAAAGATGAAGATTTCTGTTGGCAGTTTTGTTGCGTTATTAATCCTTTCACTATTGTATTTTCTAAAAGTGCAACGCACTAAAAATAAAGAACTTCTTTTTGAAAAAGAGCAACAAAAATCGAACGAGGAAATTTATTCTTTAATGTT
>JAUSOJ010000137.1 GCA_030656195.1 Lutibacter sp. | reverse complement strand
AGATTGCAGTGAAAAGCACGACCGCTTTTTTTGCGGTAAGGCCCAAAATAATTTCAGCATTATATTGCTGCACTTTCTTATTATTTGGACACAAAATTAAATAGGCGCAATTGGCTTTACTTCGAAAAAATTAATCTTACGGCAACTAGCAACATAAATACGCCAAATATTTTTCTGAGCATGCGCTGGTCTATTTGCAAGGCTACTTTAGAACCAATAAACCCGCCAATAATGAACAAAATGGAAACCATAATTGCAATTCGCCAATCAATATTTCCCCCGGTGCCGGCAGTATGATAGTTGTAAACTGCCAAAAATGTGACTGGCGGAAGCATTACGGCCAAGCTTAAACCTTGGGCGTTGTGCTGTGTCAATCCTAAAAATAACACAAATAACGGCACCATAATAATACCGCCGCCAACACCCACCAATCCGCTTAAAATTCCGGCAGACAGCCCAATAATGATTAAAATGAGAATTGTAGTTATAGTCATTTTCATCTGTTTATATTTTATTTTTTATTGGTACAGATGCAGTCGCCATTAATCATTTTACTGTGTATCAAAATTTGTTATGGCTCGTTTCATCTGTTTAAATTTTATTTTTAAGCGGTAACAGATTGCTGCCTGCCTGCCGGCTGGCTGGTTCGCCTTTAAATATTCCTATATTAATCATAATTTAGTTTGCTCGTTTCATTTATTTACAATAGGAATTTTTAATTGATAGGTCTTTCCGATTTTATTCTCCAAGGTATTTTCACGCAACCAAGGATTGTGTAATTTCATGATTTTGTAATTGATGCCTAAATCTTTTGAATATTGTGCAATATCGGCAATTGGGGTGCTCACTTCAACAATTTTTATAGGCGTTGCAGTGTATAAATCTTCTTTGTCAAAGGCGTATCCGTACTTCTCCGGATTTGTCATTATTTCTTTAACGGCAACGATTCTTAAAATATAGCGTTCCGTTTCGTCTCCCAAAAGCAAATCGTAATAACTGTCCACTTTTTGAGTTTCCATTTTACTTGAAACACCTCTGTTTCCTGCATTGTATGCGGCGGCAGCCAAGGTCCAGTTTCCAAAACGCGCTTTTGCCGCTTTTAAATAATTGCAGGCGGCCTGCGTTGATTTTTCTAAATGATAACGCTCATCCACATTTGCATTGACTTCCAATCCGCTTTCTTTCGCAGTGGCATCCATTATTTGCCAAAAACCTTTGGCTCCGGCAGGAGAAGTTAAGTTTAGGAGTCCGCTTTCAATAAGCGCCAAATATTTAAAATCGTTTGGAATGCCATTTTGTTTCAAAATAGGCTCTATCGTTGGGAAAAATTTATGGGCTCGTTTAAAAAGCAGCATCGTATTGGAATGCCAGTAGGTATTAACCAACAATTCCCGGTCCAGCCGTTCTTTTATGTCATCATTTTCAGTAGGCACGCGTTCTCCTGCAAAGTCGAGTTTTTCAGGAATCTTCAGTGCTTTGATTTCATAGGTTTCACTGGTGTTTTTATCACCTTCTTTAAGGAAATTATTGTCTTTTGAATCTGATTTTTTAGTCGCAAAAATTAGCAATGAACTTATCATTATCACCGCAATTAATCCTAAAATTTTAATTGACTTGTCCATGTTGATATTTATTTTTAAGGGTTTGTAAAGTGGCAAATTACAAATTAATTTGATGGGAACACTTTGCCATTGTTCATTTTAACATTTTATTTAAGGGAATCTGAAATTATTTTGCTGATGGTTTTTGCCTTGTTAATTACCATAATATGCGTGCCTTTTTCTACCGCAATACAATTTCTTATATATTTAAACGAAAAAATAGCATCATCAGTACCGTGGATGTGAAGTATATTTTCAATTGGTTTGGTCTGTTTCCAGTGCAACACGTTGTAAATAGACCAGTTTAAGTACTTTCTGTCTCTGACGGAAAAATATTTTTTGTATAATATTAGTCGTGTTTTGGAAGTATTCCCAAAGGTAAAAAATGAAAATACTTCAATATTTTCAACGATTTTTGAGGGAAATAATTCATAGATTTTTGTTTTTTGAATGAATTTTAAGGCTTTAGACAATTCGCTCCGACTTTTTACGCTTGAAATGATGATGGTCTTTTTAGGCTGAAGGTGTTTGCTCATTTCCTGAACCATAATTCCGCCGAAAGAAACGCCTATTAAAACCGGATGTTCTTCAAGCACCAAATCACTCATGCGTTTGGCGTAGACATCAATGGGTTCATGTGCCGACAACGGAATTAGCCATTCCAAAAAATGAAGTTCAAATTCATCTGAAAATTGCAAAAATTCGAATATTTCCGGACTGGCAGCCAATCCTGGAACAAAATAAATGTGGGTTTTTTTGGTTTCCATTAACTGTTTAGGATGTCTAAAATAATTGGTTTTAATCCGCTGAAGAAAAATTCAACAGCAATTACCATCACAATTAAACCCATCAAGCGCATCATTACCTTATTTCCCGTTTTGCCCATTTTTTCGGTAATTTTACTTGCGCCAACAAGTATTAGATAGGTTAAAAACAAGATGAATGCCACGGTGGTAATCAATACTATTTTTAGCGGAATTTTATCGGCGTCTTCCATCAAAATAATGGCGTTTGTAATGGCTCCGGGGCCGCAAATCATTGGAATTGCCAGCGGTGTAATGGAAATATCCTCTACATAGGCATCAATTTTGTCTTCATCGTCCGTATGTTTAAAACTGCCCAATCTTGCCTGTAACATATCCCAACCCATCGTAAAGAAAATAACG
>JAUSOJ010000115.1 GCA_030656195.1 Lutibacter sp. | reverse complement strand
AAACAATTAAACAATAAAACGTAATTTTGCACTTATGAACAATTCCATTATAAACGACACCATTATTGCTTTGGCCACCTCATCGGGTGTTGGCGCCATTGCGGTTGTTCGTTTATCGGGTGAAGATTCGATTGAAATTGTGAATCAGTTTTTTGTTTCCAAATTCGGAAAAAAAGAGTTGAACAAGGTAAAATCGCATACCATTCATTTGGGGAATATTGTGGACGGGAATCGCGTGATCGATGAAGTTTTGGTATCTGTTTTTAAGAATCCGCATTCCTATACCGGTGAAAATGTGGTGGAAATCAGCTGTCACGGCTCTGTTTACATTCAGCAGGAAATGATACAATTGTTCATCAAAAATGGCGTTCGAAATGCCAATGCAGGCGAGTTTACCTTGCGTGCTTTTTTGAACGGAAAAATGGACTTGACCCAAGCCGAAGCGGTTGCCGATTTAATTTCCTCTAATTCTGCAGCATCGCACCAAGTGGCTTTGCAACAAATGCGCGGCGGTTTTAGCAATGAAATTAAAAACCTGCGCCAGCAATTGCTGAATTTTGCAAGTTTGATTGAACTGGAACTCGATTTTTCTGAAGAAGATGTGGAATTTGCTGACAGGGCTGAATTTAACCGGCTGGTGGAAAAAATAAGCTCGGTTTTAAAACGGCTGATTGATTCTTTTGCTTTGGGAAATGTGTTGAAAAACGGAATTCCGGTAGCGATTGTGGGCGAACCAAATGTGGGGAAATCGACGTTGCTGAACGCCTTACTGAATGAGGAAAAAGCCATTGTGAGCCATATTGCAGGAACCACAAGAGATGCCATAGAAGATGAAATTGCCATAGACGGCGTTGCTTACCGCTTTGTGGATACCGCAGGAATAAGAACCACGGAAGATTTGGTTGAAAGTCTGGGCATTCAAAAAACATTCGAAAAAATTGAACAGGCGCAACTGGTTATTTACGTTTTCGATTTGGAAAAGATTAAAAACGGCCAACTTTCCCTTTCAGGAATTTTGGAAGAAATCAAAAAGATCAAAGACAACTATCCAAACAAACAATTGTTGATTATTGCAAATAAAGTGGATGTTGCCGATGCCGAATTGATCGACAAAACAACCGAAGCTTTTCAGAACACTTCCCTCCTGTTTTTATCGGCCAAAGAGAAGATCGGGATTCACGAACTCACCGCTACCCTCACCCATCTGGCCAACAAAGGCGCTTTAAGCAACAACGAAACCATTGTGAGCAATTCTCGTCATTTTGAAGCCTTAAACAACGCTTTAAAAGCGATTAAAGAAGTACAAAAAGGCATTGACAACAACATCAGCGCCGACTTGTTTGCCATCGACATCCGTCAGGCATTGTTTCATTTAGGAGAGATTACAGGCCAAGTCACCACCGAAGATTTGTTGGGGAATATTTTTGCTAATTTTTGTATCGGAAAGTAGCTACTTCAAAAAATAACAATCCTGACGCTAAGTTTTGGATGCTTATCCGCTTAATAGCCATATCGTATTAATTTCAAGCACAAAAATTGGGGGAATAAGACAATATAATTTATATTTATCAGCTATGATGATAGGAAAAAAATGGTCGTTGAATTTGTACAATCCATATAAAAACTGCCACAAAAATGAATTTGGAGCCTGTTATTCTCCGCTATAAATCACTTAAAACATAATTGTATTGCGTTACCTAATTATTTTGTCAGTCCTTTTTGTCAATTCATTTTCAGCTTATTCGCAGAAGATGCCCTTGTTTGATGAAAATAATTTGCAAATCAATTGGGAATTGACAACCAATAATTATCATAAAGAAAATAAAGTGCTCACTTCTTTGAAGTTTACAAACCATGGAAAAACAAATTTTCCTGCCTCTGGATGGACCATTTATTTTAACTACAGCCGTAAAACCACGCCAACTTCAAACGCAAAGGATTTTGCAATTACACACGTAAATGGTGATATTAGCCAGTTGAAGCCTACGCAAAGTTTCAAAGGATTAAAGCCAAATCAAAGTGTTGATTTTTCATTTATTTCCAATGGGAAGATTTTGAATCTCTCTTATGCTCCTGCCGGATTTTATATCGTTTGGGATGTCAATACTGAAAAAGGATATTCCATAAAAAACTATATTTTGAAGCCAATTTCGGATGCTACCGTGAATTTTATCACCGCCCAAACCACTTATGGCAACAACAAAGTAATTTCAGCTATTCCATTTGAAAATTTGCCAAAAATTTTTCCTTCACCAAAATTCTTCAAAGATATTCCGGGAGAATTTGTGCTGGATAAGCATGTGAACATTCAATCAGATCCGGAATTTTTGGGTGAAGCCAATTATCTTTCGAATGAATTTTCTAAAGTTCTCGAAGGAATTATTTTAGTTAATTCAAACGCCAATAGCGGAAAAAAAATCATTTTAAAGAAAGCGGATTTAAAAAACGAAGCATATATTTTTGACATTCAATCCGATAAAATTGAAATTTCAGCTTCAACAGGAAGCGGTATTTTTTACGGAATTCAATCGTTGAAATCATTGATGCCAACAGATTCCTATAAAAATAAATCAACATCAATTGCAATTCCAAATTGTGAGGTAATAGACGAACCACGTTTTGCATACAGAGGTTTTATGTTGGATGTGGCGCGAAATTTCCAGACAAAAGAAACCATTTTCAAAATGCTGGACGTGATGTCATTTTATAAGATAAACAGTTTTCATTTTCATTTTAGTGACGACGAAGGCTGGAGAATTGAAATTCCGTCGTTGCCTGAACTTACCGAAGTTGGCGGAAAACGTGGCCATACAACCGACAGCAATTCATTCTTGCCGCCATCTTACGCATCTGGCCCTGATACAGGATTTTATCCGGGAAGCGGCTTTTATTCCAGACAAGATTTTATCGAAATATTAAAATATGCCACTGAAAGGCACATCAATGTAATTCCAGAAATAGAATCTCCCGGACATAGCAGAGCGGCCATAAATGCGATGGATTTAAGGTATCGTAAATTTATGAAACTAGGCAATCAGCAAGAAGCGGAACGTTATTTGCTTCGCGATTTAAATGACAAATCCGTTTATTCTTCCGCGCAAGGGTGGACAGATAATGTGATGTGTGTGGCGTTGCCATCAACGTATCATTTTATGGAAAAAGTCATTGATGAACTGCTGGCGATGTACAAAGATGCCGGCGCGCCCATTGCAACCATTCATATTGGCGGCGATGAAGTGCCAAAAGGAACCTGGAAACTTTCTCCTGTTTCCAATAAATTAATTGCCGAAGATGACAAACTGAATTCCACCGATGATCTTTGGGTGTATTATTTCGACAACATGGAAAAAATACTTTCCAAGCGCGGACTGGCGCTTTCTGGCTGGGAAGAAATTGCCATGCGAAAAACGGTTTTGAACGGGAAAAACAAGTATATTCCAAATCCCGATTTTGCCAATAAAGGTTTTAGGGCTTATGTCTGGAACAACGGAATTGGCTGGGGCAACGAAGATTTGCCTTACCGTTTGGCCAATGCTGGCTATAAAGTGGTGCTTTCAAGCGTCAGCAATCTGTATTTTGATTTGGCATACGAAAAATCGGCCGATGAGCCCGGATATAATTGGGCGGGTTTTAATGACACTGAAAAACCTTTTTATTTTATTCCTTTTGATTACTATAAAAACACCAAAGAAGACACCAATGGAAATCCGATTAAAGCAAATTTATTCGACGGCAAAGAACGATTGACCGATGTTGGAAAATCGAATATTCTTGGAATTCAAGGTCAAATGTTTGGCGAAAATATGCGGGATACCAATATGTTGGAGTATTTATTGTTTCCAAAATTATTGGCTTTGGCAGAACGCGCCTGGGCTCAAAATCCTTCTTGGGCCACTGAAAAGAATCCAGAAATAAGCCATGTTTCTTATAATAAAGACTGGTCAACATTTGTTAATGTTCTTGGTAAAAAAGAATTACCGCGGATGGATTATTATTCGGGCGGATTTAAATATCGCATTCCGCCTGTTGGTGCAATTATCGACTCAGGGAAAGTAAAAGCCAATATTCAGCAACCTGGATTTGTAATCCGTTACACTTCAGATGGCTCCGAACCAACCATCCATAGTGAAATTTATACAAAACCCATTGAAGAAAAAGGAAAAATTATATTGGCCGCATTTTCAAACATCGGAAGAAAAGGGAAATCAACCATCATAGAAAATAACGAATAAGCGCAATAAATTATTTTCTTAGTTTTAGATTTGACTTTTTTTTAACTAGTAAAAACAAAAATGACAACATTCATAAAAACCTTAGAAATTGAATTCGCTCAACATGCAAATCCGAAAATTGGGTTGGAACAAAAAGCATCTATGAGAAATCAGTTTGCAAAGCGAACTTCTATACTGCTTTAATACGTCCTTTAAAAAAATTCCTTTAACGGCATCCATAAAAATGCTGCCTAAAATTAAAACATCAGATTCCCTGCAAATTCCTTTAAGCTGATTTCGGAAAGTTTTGCCTGGAACTTGGCATTGCTGTAACGCACAATCGCGTTGATATAATTGAGCTGCGCTGTTCTAAATTCGATGGTTGGAATGGTACCTATCCTGAACTTTTCCATGGTAATATCGAGGTTTTCCTTTGCAATTGTTTCGTTGCTCCTTTCAAGCTCAATCAGACTGATATTGGTTAAATAGGTCTGATAGGTTGTGCCAAGTTGCGATTGTAAAGTCTGTTTTTGCTGTTCAATTTCTAAATCGGTATTTTCAATTTGGATCTTTGCTATTTTTTCATTTTGGTTTTGCATAAATCCGTCAAAAATATTCAGTCTGGCACTAAATCCGTAGTTCCATCCCCTTGAATTGGTGCTGGTTGTAAAACCCAGGCTGGATTCCGATTCACTAAAAACGTATCCTGTACTCGCAACAATGGTTGGATAACGGCCTGCCCTGACTTGCTTCAACTGAAGTTGGGCAATATTTTTATTGATAATTTGTGCCTGCAATAAAGGATTCTGGTTTTGGGCAAGGGATTCGAGTTCAGGCAGAAAAAGTGGTTCCCCCAAACTTATTTCTTCAATCACCTTAAAATCTGCCTTCGTATCGCGGGCAAGAATTTCGTTAAGTCTAATCTTGGTATTCACAAACAACTCCTTTTGTCGCAATATGGTGGTTAAATCTGTATTTAAATCCACCTTTGCATTCAGCACTTCCAATTTGGATGATTTGCCGATGGTAAAACGGTTATTGGCAAGATTTAACCTTTGTTCTGAAATAACAAGGGTACTGTCTAAAGCAGTAAGCTGCTGTTGTTGCTGCACCAGATCATAATAGGCAATCATCACATCACTAACCCGGGTTAAAACAGCCATTTTTAATTGCGCCTCACCCAGTTTTTCCAGTTCTTTCAGTTGATCATAGCGCGCAAACATGCGGAAGCCATCAAACAGCGTCCAATCCAACACCACTCCATAATTCAGGCTGTTATTTTTGGCATTGTCGAGTTCTATTAAATTTCCGTCGGCACGGGTTTGGGAACTGTTTTGAATGCTGTTATTGTTGTTTAGTGTAGCGCCAACCTTTGGAAGCATTCCTGCATTCCCTATATTCACGCCGGCTTTGTCAATTTCCAGTTCGTTGGATGCAATCCTTATCTGAAAATTGTTCTCAAGGGCAATTTTCACAGCTTCTTCTACCGTGAGTAATTCTTGCGCATGAACCGCTGAAGCGAAAAAAAATAAAACTAAAAATTTAACTATATTATTCATTTAATTGGGTTTCCATTTTTAACAAGGTTTCCGGTTCGTCGAATTCGGGACGGTGTTTCTTTTCTCTGGACCACAGCATATAGATCGCAGGAATTATAAATAAAGTCAACATCAGCGAGAACATGGTACCGCCAATAATAACAACACCCATTCCTATTCTACTGGTGGAAGCTGCGCCAAGTGCAATGGCAATAGGCAAAGCGCCCAAGGCGATGGTAAGGCTTGTCATAAGAATTGGCCTTAACCTGGTTTCTGATGCTTTTAAAATTGCTTCTCCTTTTGGCATTCCCTGTTCCCTGAGCTGATTTGCAAATTCCACGATTAAAATTCCGTTTTTGGTCACCAGCCCTATAAGCATGACTGTTCCTATCTGGCTGAAAATATTCCAGGTTTGACCAAAGATCCATAATGAAAACATTGCGCCTGCCACCGCCATTGGAACCGTAAGGATGATGATGAACGGATCTATAAAACTTTCAAATTGTGCTGCCAGAATAAGGAAAATAAGCAACAATGCCAGTCCGAATGCAAACATCGTATTGGAGCTGCTCTCCACAAAATCCCTGGATTCACCGGCAAGATCTGTGGTGAAATTCTCGCCCAGGACTTTTTCCCTTATGCGTTCCATGGCATCTATTCCGTCACTAATACTCATTCCGGGTGCAAGTCCGGCCGAAACGGTAGCACTCATATATCGGTTGTTGTGGTATAACTGCGGCGGACTGCTTTGTTCTTCGGTAGTGACCAAATTATCAAGCTGTATGAGGAGTCCTTCTTTATTTCTTACAAACATTGAAGTAAGATCCATCGGGGCTGAACGGTCTTTTTTGTCAAATTGGCCCATCACCTGATATTGTTTGCCATTCATCATAAAATAGCCAAAACGTTGTCCGCTCAAAGCGAGTTGCAGTGTTTGTGCCACATCCAAAACAGAGACACCCAAACTTTGCGCTTTTTCACGGTCTATGGTTACATAGATCTCTGGTTTGTTGAATTTTAAGTTTACATCGGTATTGGAAAAAGTAGGATCTTTTCCTGCTTCTTCCATAAATTCAGGAATTTTCTCTTCAAGCTGTTGAAAATTAGGTGCTTGAATAATATATTGTATTGGCATTCCCCCACGGCGATTTACTGAAATGGTTGGAGATTCAGACACATTTACCCGTGCATTTGGATATTGACGCGTCCACTTTGTAAGATCGGCGGCAATTTCTTTTTGAGAACGTTCCCTTTCACCAGGTTGCACCAAGGCAATACGGGCACGGCCGCTGTTTACCGAGGAAGCGCCCCAACCGGGAGAAGTAATGATGAGGCTTACTTTCTTTTCTGGAATCGAATCGTTGATGAGTTCGGTAATCTCTGTCATAAAACGATCCATATAATCGTAAGAAGAGCCTTCAGGAGCGGTAACACTTAAACCTAAAAAACTTCGGTCATCATAAGGTGCCGTTTCTTTTTTCAAAAGTTGATAAAATACCACTGTGATGACCAAACAAGCGATGAGAATTGGAAAACTCAACCATTTTATTTTCATAAAAGCACGAAGCGATTCGGCGTAGGAAGTGTTCATTTTCACAAAATACTTTTCCGTAAAATGGTAAAATTTGGACCTTTCCTGTTTCCCTGGTCGCATCAAATAGGCATTTAGCATTGGGGTCAATGTCAAAGCCACAAAAGCCGAGACAAGCACAGCTGCGGCCAAAACCACCCCAAATTCTCTAAACAATCTGCCCACAAATCCTTCCAAAAAAATAACCGGAAGAAAAACAGCCGCCAAGGTTACCGAAATGGAAATAACTGCGAAGAAAATCTCATTAGAGCCTTTAATGGCAGCCTGAATTGGGTTCATTCCTTCTTCAACTTTTTTGTATATATTTTCAGTCACCACAATTCCGTCATCCACCACCAGTCCTGTAGCAAGCACAATGGCAAGAAGCGTGAGCACATTGATGGAATAACCAAACATCCACATAATGAAAAAAGTGGCTATCAGGGAAACAGGAATGTCAATCAGCGGCCTTAAGGCAATAGACCAGTTTCTAAAAAACAGGTAAATCACCAAGATGACCAGAATGATGGCTATTGCCAGGGTTTCCACAACCTCTGTTACCGCTTTCTTTACAAAAAGGGTATTGTCTATGGCGATGTTTAATTTAAAATCTTTGGGCAAATCTTTTTGAAGTTGCTCATATTGCTCATAAAATGCATCGGCAATATCTAGGTAATTGCTCCCCGGCTGCGGAATAATGGCCATTGCGACCATAGGCTGACCGGAATCGCTCAGTTTGGTTTCGAGATTTTCTGCTTCTAAAGTTGCTGTTCCTATATCGCTTAATCGCACCAAATTGTCGCCATCGGCCCGAATGATAATATTGTTAAATTCTTCAACTGTAGAAAGGTTCCCTACCGTTTTTACGGCAAGTTCGGTGTTTGCACCTGTCAATTTACCCGTTGGTAATTCAACATTCTGAGAAGCCAAAGCTGCACGAACATCGCTAACCGTGGCTCCGTAAGAAGCCAGTTTTATGGGATCAATCCACAGTCGCATCGCATATTTTCGTTGTCCCCAGATCTGAACGCTGCTTACGCCAGGAATTGTTTGAAGGCGCGGCGCAATCACATTATCTGCATAATCTGAAAGCTCCAGAACATTTTTGACATCACTTTGCACCGTCATTGAAATAATAGGATCTGAGTCGGCATCAGATTTGGAAACAACCGGTGGTGCGTCAATATCCTGCGGAAGGCTTCGCACTGCCTGAGAAACTTTATCGCGAACATCATTTGCGGCTTCTTCCAGATTTTTATCCAGATTGAATTCTATATTGATATTGCTGGAACCTTGATTGCTGGAAGAACTGATGTTCCTGATTCCATCTATGGAATTGATCGCTTTTTCCAAAGGTTCGGTGATTTGCGAC
>JAUSOJ010000107.1 GCA_030656195.1 Lutibacter sp. | reverse complement strand
TTCAATGCCTAATTGCCCCAAAGTCAAGGCTTCAAAAATCTCATCCAAAGTGCCAAAACCGCCCGGCAATGCGATATAACCATCAACCAATTTACTGATTTTAACTTTGCGTTTGCTCATGGTTTTGGTGACAATCATTTCGGTGATATTGGTGTGGGCAACTTCTTCATGGCGCAACAATCCGGGGATAACGCCAATAACCAACCCTTTTTTTTCAATGATCGTGTCGGCTATAATTCCCATCATTCCAATTTTTCCGCCTCCGTAAACGAGCCCAATATTATTTTCAATAAAACAATTGCCAAGTTTGATGGCTTCATTTCTGTAAATTTCATTAAATCCGATACTTGAACCGCAAAAAACAGCAACTTTTTTCATCTGTTTACATTTTATTTTTTTGCTGGAACAGATTGCTGCCTGCCTGCCTGCTGGCTGGTTCGCTATTAGTAATTCCTTTGCGTATCAAAATTTGCATTGCTCGTTTCATTCTTTAATTATGATTTTTTAATTCAATAAATTTGTCGAAATTTACGGAAATAATTAAAGCTATATGCAACAAACGTCAAAACAATATGATGCGGTTATTGAAAAATGCCGTTCATTATACATAAATAAGTTGAAAGATTATGGATGTGCTTGGCGCATATTGCGATTGCCTTCGTTAACCGATCAAATTTTTATCAAGGCGCAGCGCATTCGACAACTTCAGGAAAATATGACCAGAAAAGTAGAGGAGGGCGAAATTTCTGAGTTTATGGGGATTGTCAATTATTCCGTAATGGCTTTGATTCAATTGGAAAAAGGCGTTGCGGAACAACCTGATTTGGCTGCTGAAGAAGCCATAAGATTATACGATAAGCATGTGGGCATCACCAAAAGTTTGATGGAAGACAAAAATCACGATTACGGTGAGGCTTGGCGCGATATGCGCGTAAGTTCACTGTGCGATTTAATTCTCCAAAAACTATTGCGCGTTAAACAAATTGAAGATAACAAAGGAAAAACCATTGTTTCTGAAGGGATTGACGCCAATTACCAAGACATGATAAATTATGCTGTTTTCGCCTTAATTCACCTTAAAGAATCTGAATAATATGAAAATTCTAACCTTAATTTTAAGACTCGTTGTTTCCTTTACCTTTATTTTTTCGGGATTTGTTAAATTGGTGGATCCTTTGGGTTCTTCCTATAAATTTCAGGAATATTTTAGCGCTGGTGTGTTGAATCTGGAATTTTTGATTCCATACGCTTTGCCATTTTCCATCCTGCTAATATTGGCCGAATTGATGCTGGGCGTGACTTTATTGCTTGGCTATTTGCCAAAGTTCACTGTTTGGAGTTTACTCGTAATGATACTTGTTTTTCTCTTTTTAACTTGGTATTCAGCATTTTATAACAAAGTACTCGATTGCGGTTGCTTTGGCGATGCGGTAAAATTAACGCCTTGGGAAACTTTTTATAAAAACGTGGTGCTGCTGGCTTTTATTTTGGTGTTGCTTTTTGGAACAAAACATATTCGTCCGCTAATCAATCTTTCATTTGCAAAATGGACAAGCTTTTTATTTTTTGTGGTCTTTCTTTACATCACTTATCATGTATTGGTTCATTTGCCAATCATCGATTTCAGGCCTTATGCCATCGGTAAAAATATTCCGGAAGGAATGAAATTTAAAGGCGCTGAATTACCGCCGATTCACGATTTTTATTTGGAGAATATGGAAGGTGAAAATTTAACCGATGAAGTGTTATCTGAAGATAAAGTGATGCTTATTGTGACTTATAATATAGATAAAAGCGACAGACAAGGTTTTTCTAAAATTAAGGAAGTAACAGATAAAGCCTTGGCAAGCGGATATAAAGTTTACGCATTAACAGCTTCGTTGGAAGAGGACTTTTTAGACATTAAAGACGAATTTAACTTGAACTTTGAGATGTTATTTTGCGATGAAACCACGCTAAAAACTATTATTAGGGCGAATCCCGGAATTGTAATGCTTCAAAAAGGTACCGTAACCGGCAAGTGGAATTGGGTTGATGCAGAAAAAGTTACTTTCAATTAATCCAACATACGCGGTATGTCGATTTAAAATAACATATAACGTTTAACATTTAACTAACAAAACAACCAAATTCTTAAAAAGAATTTGGTTGTTTTGTTTTAGATCCTTCAAAACTTCTTTAATAGGCCATTTTTTATATAAAAATGAAATAAATCTCCGACTTTTTTATTGGAAAGCGCATTTAGAATGATTTTACCCCTAAAATTTTGGGGGGTAAAACCATTTATTCTTTATTTAAAAACCTTAACCCCTAAAAAAACAGGGTAGTAATCTCAATAAATATTAAAAATATTTAAATACCCTATAAAAAAATAGGGGTATATTAAAAATATTCGTAAAAATTAAGCTAGTACCCCATTAAAATTTGGGGGTAAAAAAATATATATATATTTTTGCCTCGAAATCAATCAAAAAAATCACTTTATTATGAAGAAAATTGAAGCAATTATCAGAAAATCAAAATTTGATGAAGTAAAAGAGGCCCTGCATCAAATTGAAGTCAATTTTTTTAGCTACTGGGATGTCACCGGAGTTGGAAATGAAAAAGAAGGGCACGTTTACAGAGGAGTCAGTTACAGCACATCCGACATACAGCGCAGATTTTTATCTATTGTCGTTTCCGATCCGTTTTTGGACAGAACGGTGGATGCCATTTTAAGGACTGCTTTTACCGGGACCGTTGGTGATGGAAAAATATTTGTTTCTGAGGTAATAGAATCATACAGAATAAGAACAAAAGAAACGGGTGGAGACTCATTAAAATAAAACAAAACTAACTTTTACATTATGGAAAATACACTATTTACTGTTAACAATGTTTGGATGATGATTTGCACCGCACTTGTATTTTTAATGCATTTGGGATTTTCATTGCTGGAAATTGGATTAACAAGACAAAAAAACACCATCAACATTTTATTTAAAAACGTATTCATTATTTCAATAGGAATGGTATTATATGCCTTGGTAGGATTTAATTTAATGTATCCGGGCACATTTTTATATGGTATTTTACCCGATTATTTTATCAATTTATTTGGCTTGTCGATGCCTGAGAACGGATTAACTGCAGAATACGCAAGCGGAGGTTATACATACTGGACCGACTTCCTGTTTCAGGGAATGTTTGCCGCAACTGCCGCAACTATTGTTTCCGGTGCTGTTGCTGAGCGCGTGAAATTAGGTTCCTTTATGATTTTCACCATCTTTTATGTCGGACTTGTTTACCCAATAACAGGATCCTGGAAATGGGGCGGAGGCTGGTTAAATGACCTTGGATTTTACGATTTTGCCGGTTCTACATTGGTGCATTCTGTTGGTGGCTGGGCTGCATTGATTGCCGTTTGGCTATTGGGTGCAAGAATTGGAAAATTCAAAAAAGATGGCACTATTGGCGCGATTCCGGGACATAATATTCCTTTGGCAACCGCAGGGGTCTTCATTTTATGGTTGGGCTGGTTCGGATTTAACGGAGGCTCAGTGCTTTCAGCCGATCCGGGTAAAACATCATTGGTTTTGGTGACAACCTGCTTGGCAGCGGCATCTGGAGGCTTGGCTGCGTTATTGGTTTCACTGCTTCGTCACAAACAATATGATTTGTCGATGTTCTTAAACGGTTTGCTTGGCGGATTGGTTGGGATTACAGCCGGAGCTGATTTGATGAGTGTTACGGATTCCATTATTATTGGAAGCATCGCCGGAACCCTGATTGTTTTAGGGGTTGGATTTATTGACAGATTGAAACTGGATGATCCCGTAGGCGCTATTGCAGTTCATTTAATTTGCGGAATTTGGGGAACCTTGGCTGTGGGAATTTTTGGAGAAATGGCAGGTTGGGAACAATTGGGCAAACAGGCCATCGGCATCGTGGCGATAGGTGCATTTTGTATCATAGCTTCCTTTACAATTCTAGGTATTTTAAAGAAAACAGTTGGTATCCGAGTTTCTGAAGAAGAAGAACAAGATGGATTGGATATTCATGAACACGGAATGGATGCTTACCCTGATTTTCGTTTAAACCAACATTAATAAGTTTGAAGATGAGTGGTTTATGGTATTAAGCCACTTAATTTCCCTATAATTTTTAAGAATTTCGCTTGTGTGGTATTTCACGCAATAGGAAAATTATTGCCAAAAATCATTACTAACAATAAAACAAAAAAAGATGAAAACAATTAAAAGAACATTATTATTGCTGATTGCCATAGGCTCATTAAGTACCGCAAATGCGCAAGAAGAACCAAAAACAAAATTTGATGTGGGCGTTGATTTTGCCAGCAGATATGTGTGGAGAGGTCTTGAATTTTCCGATTCACCTGTAGTGCAGCCATACGCCGAATTAACATCGGGCAATTTTACGCTTGGCGCGTGGGCTTCTTATGAAACCGGCGGACAAGTGGTTGGACAAGAATTGGATTTGTATGCCAGTTATGCTTTTGGACCGATTACCTTAGGATTCATTGATTATGCTTTTCCTGTTGATGGCGCTTCGGATGGGTATTTTAAAATGAAGAATCATGTGGGCGAGGCAACATTGAGTTTTGATGGTGTAGAAAAATTTCCGCTTACTTTCATGATGGGGGTTAACGTTTACAATGATGACAAAAATTCAATTTATACCGAATTGGGTTACCCTTTCAAAGTTGGAGAAACGGAATTGAAAGCTTTTGTTGGGGCAGGAAATGAACTGTATACCACAAATGGGGAATATAAAGTTTCCAACTTCGGACTTTCGGCAGCGAAAGCCATCAAAATCACAGACGCATTTAGTTTAGGCGTATCCGCATCAGCGATATTTAATCCTGATACAGATGATGCTTACTTGGTGTTTATGATTTCTTTATAAGAATAGTTATTGGTTAATTATTATATTAGGTTTAACCTGTCCAGGGTGTACAAAAAACTGGGCAGGTTTTTTTATTTATAAGCTTTTACGCCCACAGGAATTGCGATAGGCAAATTGTTTTCTGAAGGCGGAATTGGACATGAAAAAGTATAATTGTATGCGCAATACGGATTGTATGCTTTGTTGAAATCGATGCATATTTTTTTACTTCCTTCCTTTGGAATTTCTAAATCCAAATAGCGTCCGCCGCCATAAGTTGTGGTTCCGTTTGTGGCATCATTAAAAGGCAAAAATAAATGCTCGGCATATTCAACAGTGGTCATTAACTGCTGGTTTTGAAAAATACTCAACTCAAATTTTTTACCATCCAACGTAAAACGGGCAATGCCATATTTACGGTACAAAGGTAAACGGTCGGTATTTGTTGGCATTTCAAAGACGGGCGTGTTTGGCGTTAATTCAAAATCGGCTTCAATGTTGTATTTTTCGTCAATGTCAAAAAACTCCAACGCTTTAAATGTTTTTATATCTTCTTCAGTTAATGGTGATTTTGTGGCGTCTGCAAATTCAATATTTAAATCGTATTGAAATAACTTGATTTCATCATTGTGCGTTGCCTCTTTTTTTGCACAGGAAAATAAAATAATGATGGTGCAAATACTTAGGAAATATTTCATCTGTTTAAATTTTATTTTTTAGCGGTAACAGCTGCTGTTCGCCATTAATCATTGCTGTGTGTATCAAAATTTGATATGCTCGTTTCATTTTAAAAAATTTATGTCCAAAAATACAGAATATTGTATCAAAAAAGTACTTAAAGTGCCTAAAATTGAAAAGTTTGAAGACCGAAGACCGAAGTCAGAAGTTGTTTTTGCATTTGCCGGATTAATTAATCTTTTTTAATCATTATTGTTAGAAAAAAATACAAACAGGTTGTCACGATGAGACAAAAAAAAGCTCTGTAGGAGCGAAATGTTTGTAGAACATTGTGAAAAGTTAGGTTTAAAGCCCCATGGGGGCGACCTGTTTGTTTTGAGAAAATTTAACCGGAAAATAATGTTATGGAAATAAAAAATTTTATGTGAAGCAAATTTTTGTAATTTTGAACAAAATAGCAAGCGCATCATGAAAATTTAATTTTTTTCATGGGTTGAATCCGACTTTATGTCGGGTTTTTTAGTTTTGAAATGTGGGTGGAATAAAGGCGTTTTTTTAGTTGAAAGACGCGTTTCTTGAATTTTAAATTCTAACAGCGTTAGGGATTGCAGCGAAAATACTTTTATTGCCATTTTGCAATAAAAGATTGCAGCGAAAAGCCCTGCCCGCCAGCCTGCCTGCCGGCAGGCAGGCTGGCGGGGAACGCCAAAAAAAAAAGCGGGCCGGCCAAAATTTTAAAATTAATGCTTTTTGCTGCTTTTTAAAACATTATTAAGAATAAAAATGTTAAAAAGAACAATCAACAGTTACCGGGATTCGTTTAGCGGGCTGTCCAAAGAAGTTTGGTGGCTGGCGTTAATTACCTTTATAAACAGGGCGGGAACCATGGTAATTCCGTTTTTGTCGTTGTATTTAACCAAAGATATGCACTTAAGCTTATCGGAAGTTGGGTGGATTATGACGTGTTTTGGATTGGGTTCTTTGCTGGGTTCCTGGTTGGGCGGTAAACTTACAGATAAAATAGGTTTTTATAAAGTAATGTATTTCAGTTTGTTAATTACCGGATTTTCGTTTATTGCCTTGCAATTTGTGCACACATTCTTGGGTTTCGCTATTGGCATATTTTTGACAATGACTTTTGCCGACGCTTTTAGGCCGGCTATTTATGTTAGTTTAAAAGCCTACAGCAAACCTGAAAACCAGACTCGATCTTTAACACTTATTCGTTTGGCGATTAATTTGGGCTTTTCTTTCGGACCGTTTTTTGGCGGAATTATTATTGCCGCCATCAGTTATTCTGGACTTTTTTGGGTGGACGGCATTACCTGTATTTCGGCAGTTTTGGTGATGAGAATTGTATTGAAGGAAAAAAAGATAAAGGTTGATGATACAATTTTAGTTGTTGAAAAGGAGAACAACGTAACTTCGGTTTACAAAGACAAGCCTTTTTGGCTATTTTTAATAATTATTTTTTTAATGGGCTTTGTGTTTATGCAATTATTTAGCACTATGCCACTGTTTTACAAAGAAGTTCATGGGATGACGGAAGTTCAGATTGGTTTATTGATGTCGGTAAACGGATTCTTGATATTTTTGTTTGAAATGCCTTTGATTCACTATATTGAAAAAAAATTATTTGACCGCCTAAAAATAGTGACTTGGAGTTTGGTGTTGTTGGCAATGAGTTACTTGCTATTAAACACCACCTTATGGAGCGGTATTTTAGTGGTGAGCATGTTATTTATTACGCTGGGAGAAATGTTGGCATTTGCTTTTACCAATAATTTTGCGATGAACCGGGCGCCATTAGGAAATGAAGGCCGTTATTTGGCGCTTTATGCCATGGCATTTTCCTGTGCACATATTTTTAGCGCAAAAACCGGAATGGAAGTTATTGCCAGATTCGGATTTATGGCCAACTGGTTTTTAATGGGCGGATTGGGCTTGCTGGCAGTGTTGCTGATGCTTTGGTTGCGGAAAATATTGGAATCAGAACGAGAAATGGCAATGGCAATAAATAACCAATCCCGCAGGTGCGGGATTGGCTTTTAGCATTTATAGATTTTTCGACTTTTTTGTCTTTCGGTCTTGCAGTCTTGTAAATATAATCCATGAACTTCCCTGATTAGTGTTGACCGGTTTTTATTAATTTTTCGTTATCAAAAATAGTAAAAATTGGTTTAGGATTAAGTTGATTATTTAACCATTTATTTTCAAA
>JAUSOJ010000098.1 GCA_030656195.1 Lutibacter sp. | reverse complement strand
TACATTTCACTGTGTGAAGTTAAGGAATTAACGTTAATTTAACATTGATATATATCAGAAAATAATTTTCGCAAACGTTTTCGTGTTTACAACTTTTTTACGCAAACGTTAGAGTTTAGCAGCTAATTTTCAAGGGTTTTCGCGAAAATTAGTCAAATAAGTTGTTTTTTTAATTTTTAATGGATTTTTATACGAGGGTTCTATTTAAAATCAATGGTTTTTTTTAAGGATAAAGTCTATATTTGTAGGGAATAGCGGGATCAGTTATTTTTCAGAAAACATTATTGAAAATAGATGCGTTAAATCAGGTTGATAAATGAATTCAGAATTACGATTTTCACTTCAACTCAGTACCTGTTTTTAACTTTTAAAAATTCTATTATTTATAACATCTCACTTATAAGATATAGCCTCTAACATATAACTTTTAACATATAATTTTTAACTTTTCAACTATAATAACAAATGAAACCAAGAATTACCCTAAAAAAAATTGCAAAAGAATTTGGCGTATCCATTTCTACGGTTTCAAAAGCACTGAAAGACAGCCATGAAATTAGTGAAGAAACAAGAGGGAAAATAAAGGCATTTGCCGATTATTATCACTACAAGCCCAACAACCTGGCTTTGCAGCTCCGCAGTCAAAAGACCTCAGTTATTGGCGTGATTGTCCCTGAAATTGTGCATCATTTTTTTTCTACGGTCATTAATGGCATTGAAAAATACGCCACAGAAAAGGGATACAATGTAATGGTATGCTTGTCTAATGAATCTTATGAGAAAGAGGTTTCTAACATGAGCGTACTTACCAACGGAAGTGTGGACGGGTTGATTGTTTCCATTTCACGTGAAACCCAGCAAAATCAGAATTTCAAACATTTTGAAGCCATTATTAAAGACGATTTTCCGCTGGTGCTGTTCGACAGAATTAATGATGATATTGAATGTGACAAAGTGATTATTGATGATGTTGGCGGCGCATTTAAGGCCACAAACCATTTGGTTGAAATAGGTGCAAAAAGAATTGCTTTGTTAACAACCCAAGATTTTATTACGGTTGGGTCATTGCGAAAAAAAGGCTAT
>JAUSOJ010000093.1 GCA_030656195.1 Lutibacter sp. | reverse complement strand
GGTAAAAGGGAAAGACAAAGCAGGTGAATTTTACAGAAAGAATTTTGCGGCAATGTTTGGCTACGTGCAAAACCGTATTCCTGAAATTTCAGATGAATTATACAGGTTGGATGATGCCATGAAAGCCGGTTTTGGCTGGGAAAACGGTCCGTTCGAAATTTGGGACGCCATTGGTGTTGAAGCAGGAATTGAATTGATGAAAGCCGAAAATTTGCCTGTTGCAAAATGGGTGACTGAAATGCTTGAAAGCGGCAATAAAAGCTTTTATTCCGTAAAAGAAGGCGCAAAATATTACTATGCAATTCCGTCCAAAAAACTGGAAAAAATTCCTGGACAAGACAGTTTTATCATCCTTAACAATATAAGAGAAGCCAAAACAATTTGGTCAAATCCGGGCGCATCCATCCAACATTTAGGTGATGGCGTTCTAAATATCGAATTCCAGTCTAAAATGAACACCTTGGGCGGCGAAGTTTTACAAGCCATCAACAAAGGAATAGATTTGGCAGAAACGGAATATGAAGCTGTGATTTTAGGAAATCAAGGTTCAAATTTCTCTGTTGGCGCCAATTTAGGCATGGTTTTTATGATGGCTGTTGAGCAGGAATATGACGAACTTAACTTCTCTGTAAAATATTTTCAAGATACCGTAATGCGCTTGCGCTACTCTTCTTGTCCAACCATTATTGCACCGCACGGATTTACATTTGGAGGCGCTTGTGAAATGAGCATGCACGCCGATAAAGTGATTGCCGCTGCAGAAACGTACATCGGTTTGGTTGAATTTGGCGTGGGAATAATTCCTGGTGGCGCCGGTTCAAAAGAAATGGCGTTGAGAGCTTCGGAAGGTTTGTTGAAAGATGACGTGAAATTGAACAAATTGCGCGATTACTTTATCAATGTAGCAATGGCGAAAGTGGCAACTTCGGCTTATGAAGCTTACGATTTAGGATTCTTTAAAGAGCATAAAGACATTGTTGTGGTAAACAGAGACCGTCAAATTGCAATGGCAAAACGTCACGCCATTCAAATGCTGGAAGATGGATACACACAACCAGTTCCTAAAAAAGCATTGGTTTACGGACAACAAGCTTTGGGAATGTTTTTAGTGGGAACCGACAGTTTGGAAAAAGGTCATTACGCTTCTGAACACGATAAAAAAATAGCCAATAAATTGGGTTATGTGATGGCCGGAGGAAATTTATCGGAACCAACTTATGTTTCAGAACAATATTTACTGGACCTTGAACGTGAAGCGTTTATGAGTTTGTGTACAGAGCGCAAAACATTGGAGCGCATTGAGCATATGCTAAAAACCGGAAAACCATTACGTAATTAAAATCCCATCCCAACCTTCCCAAAGGGAAGGAGTTATAAAAATATAAAATGTATAATCTTTAAAAAAATAACCCGCAAAATCCCCTTTCCTTTGGAGAGGGTTAGGGAGAGGAAAATGAGAACAGCATATATAGTACAAGGATATAGAACGGCCGCAGGAAAAGCGCCAAAAGGTGTTTTTAGGTTTAAAAGGCCTGATGAACTTGCCGCAGAAACGATTGAACATTTATTGAAGGATTTTCCGCAACTTGATAAAAAAAGAATCGATGACGTGATGGTTGGAAATGCCATGCCGGAAGCCGAACAAGGCTTGAATATCGGTCGTTTAATTTCGTTAATGGGATTAAAAATTGAGGATGTTCCGGGAATGACCATCAACCGATATTGCGCTTCTGGTTTGGAAACAGTAAGCATTGCAGTTGCTAAAATACAAGCTGGAATGGCCGATTGCATTATTGCCGGCGGTGTGGAAAGCATGAGTTACATTCCAATGGGCGGTTATCGTCCGGTTCCAAATTATAAAACAGCCAAAGAAGGAAATGAAGATTATTACTGGGGAATGGGTTTAACCGCGGAAGCTGTGGCAAAACAATTCAATATTTCCCGTGAAGATCAGGACCAATTTTCTTTTCAATCACATACGAAAGCTTTAAAAGCGCAAGCTGAAGGAAAATTTACCAGTGGTATTGTTCCCATCAACATTGAAGAAGTATATATTGACGAGAACGGAAAAAAACAAGTCAAAAATTATTTGGTTTCTAAAGATGAAGGTCCTCGAAAAGAAACTTCCATTGAAGCTTTGTCAAAATTACGTCCGGTTTTTTCCGCTGATGGAAGCGTAACTGCAGGAAATTCATCACAAATGAGTGATGGCGCCGCCTTTTTATTGGTGATGAGCGAAGAAATGGTGAAAGAATTAAATATTGAACCAATAGCTCGAATGGTTTCCTATGCGGCCGTTGGCGTTGAACCTAGAATCATGGGAATCGGACCGGTAAAAGCAATTCCAAAAGCGCTGAAACAAGCAAACTTGACTTTAAAAGACATTGATTTAATTGAACTGAATGAAGCATTTGCTTCGCAATCTTTGGCGGTGATGCGAGAATTAGACATCAACCAAGAAATTGTGAATGTGAATGGTGGCGCTATTGCTTTGGGACATCCGCTGGGTTGTACTGGCGCAAAACTTTCTGTGCAGTTGTTTAACGAAATGCGCACCAGAAAAAATAAATATGGAATTGTGACCATGTGTGTTGGAACAGGACAAGGTGCTGCAGGAATTTACGAATTACTATAGCCCACCCAAACCCTCCCAAAGGGAGGGCTTAATAAAATTGAAATTATAAAATTAACATTTAAAACCTACTTCCCTCAAGTAGTTATTTCCCCCTTCGGGGGATAAAAGGGGGCTTAAAATGGAAACAATAAAAGGAGGAGAATTTCTAATAAAGGAAATTAAATCGGAAGATATTTTTGTGTCGGAAGAATTCAGTGAAGAACAAAAAATGATGAAAGAAGCGGTTATTGAATTTATAGACCGCGAAGTTTGGCCACACAAAGAGCGCTTTGAAAATAAAGATTATGCCTTGACAGAATCTGTTATGCGCAAAGCCGGGGAATTGGGATTTTTGGGTGTTTCTATTCCTGAAGAATATGGCGGAATTGGAATGGGATTTATTTCAACGATGCTTGTAACCGACTATATGTCGTCCGCAACAGGATCTGTAGCCACAGCTTTTGGTGCACATACAGGTATTGGAACCATGCCAATTTACTTTTATGGAACCGAAGATCAAAAACAAAAATACTTGCCGGCTTTAACATCAGGCGAAAAATTCGGAGCGTATTGTTTAACTGAGCCAGGAGCCGGAAGTGACGCCAATTCAGGAAAAACTACGGCACAATTAACTGCCGACGGAAAACATTATAAAGTTAACGGACAAAAAATGTGGATTTCCAACGCAGGTTTTGCCGAAATTTTTATTGTATTTGCGCGTATTGAAAACGACAAAAACATTACCGCATTCATTATGGATTTCGACAAAAAAAATCCGAATGGCGTTACTTTGGGCGCAGAAGAAAATAAACTTGGAATTATGTCCTCATCAACCCGTCAGGTGTTTTTTAGCGATACTTTAATTCCTGTTGAAAATATGTTGGCTGAAAGAGGAGAAGGGTTTAAAATAGCGATGAATTCACTAAATGTGGGCCGTATAAAATTAGGCGCAGCCTGTTTGGATGCAAGCCGAAGAATTATCACCGAATCTGTTAAATACGGAAATGAACGCATTCAGTTTAAGGTGCCGATTTCAAGTTTTGGGGCCATCAAGAAAAAATATGCTGAAATGTGTACCAAAGCTTTTGTATTGGATGCCGGAAGTTACCGTGCCGCAAAAGACATTGAAAATATGATCAACGCACTTTTGGCTGAAGGAAAATCGCACCAAGATGCAGAATTGTTGGCTTTTCAGGAATATGCCATTGAATGTGCCATCATAAAAGTTTTTGGCTCTGAAGTTTCACAATTTGTTTCAGATGAAGGCATCCAAATTTTTGGCGGAATGGGATTCTCAAAAGACACGCCAATGGAAAGTGCCTGGAGAGATGCACGAATTACCAGAATTTACGAAGGAACCAACGAAATTAACCGATTGTTAACCGTAGGAATGTTGCTTAAAAAAGCGATGAAAGGCGAAATTGATTTAATGACTCCAGCTATGGAAGTTGGCAATAGTTTAATGGGAATTCCATCGTTTGACACACCAGATTTTTCTGAATTGTTTTCAGAAGAAAAAGAGCTGATTGCCCGATTGAAAAAAGCATTTTTAATGATCGCAGGAAAAGCAGTTCAAAAATTTGGAATGGATTTAGAGAATCATCAACAGCTGGTTTTGGCCGCTGCAGAAGTTATGATTGAAGTTTATATGGCTGAATCAGCCATCTTAAAAGCTGAAAAAGTGGTAAAATTCACTTCAGAAAAAGAAGCCGAAGTTCAAATTGCCTTGGCAAAATTAAACTTGTACAATGCCGTTGATAAAATAAACGCCTTTGGTAAAGAAGCGATTTTATATTTTTCAGAAGGTGATGAGCAACGTGTAATGTTGATGGGTTTAAAGCGTTTTACAAAATATGTTAACAATGCAAACCCAATTGCATTAAGAAACGTGATTGCAGAAAAATTAATTACCGAAAACAATTATTGTTTTTAGGATTTAATCTATTCACACTATAATTTAAAAGCTGTAACAATAATGTTGCAGCTTTTTTTTTACATAAATCCTTGAAAATAAGCTATTTTTTTTGTAATTTTAATCTCGCATTCCAGACAATTACACTGCCTTAAATGTTTCATTATTTAAACAATAATTATGAAAAAAGATATTGGCATATGGCTTGACACTCATCAAGCCAAAATTGTTTCGCTTTCAAACGGCGAACACACCATTAAAACAATTAAATCTCATATTGACACCAAAAAGAGAACACCTGAAGAATCGAAAAAATATGGAAGATTTGATGGGCATTATACCACTTATGAAAAAAATTGGGCCAATAAAAAAATACAGCAAACCAGCGAGTTTCTTAAAATCTTATTGAATGAAATTGAAGATTGTGATAACGTTGTGCTCTTTGGGCCTTCAGTCATGAAAACCCTTTTTGAAAAGGAAATTAAGAACAATTTAAACCTTATCGGTAAACTTTCGGGTGTTTTTGATGCTGATTCAATGACTGAAAATCAGCTGGTTGATTGGGTTAAAGATTTTTACAAAAAATAAAATTTACCTTAAACTTACTAATTGGAACAATTTTCGCTAATAGTAAACCTGTTACTATAATTAGCGATGCTATACTTTAATATTTAAGGGTTTTGAGCGCGCATAAATTATAGTGTATATTTGAAAAAATCTGTAATTTATAAAATCCATTTTATGCAAATAAAACCAATTTTAATTTCAATTTCATTGTTAATTTCAAGCATTGCCTGGGCACAAAAACCAGACATTGATATCATAAAAACTAAAAACGGCACGCTGCAAATTCAGCCAGTTTTGCATAGCAGTTTGGTGTTAACCTATAACAATACAACCATTTATGTAGATCCTTATGGCGGTGCAAAAATGTACAAAGGCATAAAATCTCCCGACATTATTCTGATTACCGATAGTCATGGAGATCATTTAGATTTTAAAACACTGGATTCCATTGACACTTCAAAAGCAATTTTTATACTTCCTGAAGAAACAGCCAAAAAATTTCCAAAAAAATACGGGACTGAAATGGTGAAACTTAAAAATAGACAAGGCGTTCACCGATTGGATTTTTTCATCACGGCAATCCCAATGTATAATTTGCCTGAAGAATCAAATTCGAGGCATCCAAAAGGTCGCGGAAACGGTTACGTTATTACTGTTGACGATAAACAGATTTACATTTCGGGAGACACAGGAGATATCCAGGAAATGAGAATGCTTCAAAATATTGATGTGGCTTTTGTTTGCATGAATTTACCTTATACTATGACCATTGAGCAAGCTGCCAGTGCCGTTTTAGAATTTCAGCCAAAAATAGTGTATCCTTTTCATTACAGAGGGGAAGACGGTTTTAGTGATGTGGAAGCTTTTAAAAAATTGGTAAATACAAAAAATAAAGCCATAGAAGTTAGGTTGAGAAAATGGTATCCCAACAATTAATTTTAGTTTTATTTCATTTTAAAATCACTTTTAATCCTTTTGTAAAATAGCTTTCTAAATTGTAGCTTTTCATTACATTTGATAAAATATAATCGTACTAAAAACTTTTAAGATGAACATTTTATCAAAAATAATAAGTTGCTCCATTGTTTTATTGGCGTTCAGTTGCTC
>JAUSOJ010000092.1 GCA_030656195.1 Lutibacter sp. | reverse complement strand
GCGGTTGTTGACGTTTCAGTATCATACCAAACAACATTGTTTTCGTTTGTGCTTAAATCTGCGACAGTGGCTTTTTCTATTTCACAAAATACCTGAGTGCTATTTGCTGTTGTTGGTGGCGGAACTATGGTAATTGTTACAGAAATAGTTGCAGAATCACTAGGGCAAATGCCTAAAACACTTGAAACAGTGTAAGTATAGGTGCCAACAGTATTTATACCCGGTTCGAAAGTTCCTAAATATCCGTTCGATAAGGTACTTGGTCCGGTCCAAATTCCTGTTGTGTTGGGGGTGCCTCCCAATAAATCAAATAAATTTGTGGTCACAAAACTCACTTCACATTCCTGTAATGAACTGCTTTCTCCTGCATCAGGAGCAGCATCTAAAACAACGGTGGTTTGTGCTCTAACAGAGCTAACACAAGGAAAAGTGACTTCAGCCACCCAATAATCCTCACCATTTACTAAAGGTGTTGTTGTTTTTAAAGGTGTGATTGAAGTTTCAGAATCATACCAAAGAACAGAAGTTCCTGACGACTTTAAATTGGCAATTGTCGGGTTTGGCGGATAACAAAATGACTGTATGGGTGCTGCAGTGGGCGTAATAGGATCTATTAAACTCACCATTGTAGGAAATCGTGCACTGGTACAACCATTTTCAGTTTGTTGCACCCAGTAAGTCCTTCCATTCACCAGAAGTGTTGAAAGCGGAAGAAAATTCCCGCCAGTTTGCGCATCATACCATGCGATATTTTCTCCCGTTGCAGATAAATTGCCTAGTGTTGATTTGTCTATAGCGCATTTCGTAACGGCTACATCAACGTTTGTTGGGTAATCGCCATAAATACTGACAGTAACTGCCAACCTGCTTGTGCTGCAACTACCGCCGGAAATATCATTGGCGTAATAAGTTATGCCATTGACAAGAACTTCTGTGGCGCCATATAATTCTCCTCCCGAAGGTGCATCATACCAAACAATGGTACCACCATTAGCGACTAAATTTGCAATTGTGCTGTTATCGGTTTTACAAAAAACTTGTGAAGCAGCTCCTGTGGGGGTTGGATTGATACACTGCGAATAAGTTGAGTTATAGGTTAGTGAGAAAATAAAAATGATGAAAAGAGTAATTTTTTTCGATAATGCAAGTAATTTTTTTTTCATTAATTGTAAGGTTAGTTAATTTTTTAAATTATAGCAAAAATTTAAAAAAAGGGAAATATTTATCATATAAATTAAAAGCAATTTAACCAATAAAATAGGTTGCTGTGGCAGAAGTTATAAACATAGTTATTAAGATTTTTTTAAATATCATTGATAGTTTCTTTTTAATAGTTTCCGTACATTTGAATCCATAAAAATCAGTTTCATGAATTATCATTTTATTGCGATTGGCGGTAGCGCCATGCATAATTTAGCATTGGCATTACATCAAAAAGGAGATACCATTACAGGCAGTGATGATGCTATTTTTGAGCCTTCAAAATCCAGATTAAAAGCGAAAGGTTTATTGCCAAAAGCAGAGGGTTGGTTTGAAGAAAAAATAACACCTAATTTAGATGCCGTAATTCTCGGAATGCACGCAAAAGCCGACAATCCCGAGTTGTTAATAGCAAAAAAGCTGGGAGTAAAAATATATTCCTATCCTGAGTTTTTGTATGAACAATCTAAAGATAAAACAAGGGTAGTCATTGGCGGCTCGCACGGAAAAACAACCATCACCTCCATGATTTTACATGTGCTCAACTATCACGAAATTGCGGTTGATTATATGGTTGGCGCGCAATTGGAGGGTTTTGACACCATGGTTCATTTAACTTCTGAAAATGAATTTATAGTGTTGGAAGGCGATGAGTATTTATCAAGTCCCATAGATTTACGTCCGAAATTTCATTTATACAAACCCAATATTGCACTTTTAAGCGGAATTGCCTGGGACCATATCAATGTTTTTCCAATTTATGAAAATTACGTTGAGCAGTTTTCAATTTTTGTAAATTCAATGACCAATGGCGGAATTATGGTTTACAATGAAGAAGATAGTGAAGTGAAAAGGGTGGTGGAAGAAGCCACAAATCCCATTAAAAAATATCCTTATTGTACCCCTAATTTCAGAATTGAAAATGGTGTTACTTATATAGAAACTTCTTTGGGAGAAATGCCTTTAGAAATTTTTGGAAAGCACAATTTACAAAATTTGGCAGGGGCAAAGTGGATTTGTCAGCATATGGGCGTTGATGAAGTCGATTTTTTTGAAGCCATTGCAACTTTTAAAGGTGCCAGCAAGCGTTTGGAAAAAATTGCAGAAAGTGAATCGATCGTGGTTTATAAAGATTTTGCGCATTCACCAAGCAAAGTGGAGGCCACAACAAATGCTGTAAAAGGCCAGTATCCCAATAAAACGCTATTGGCTTGTTTGGAATTACACACGTACAGCAGTTTAAATGCCGAATTTTTAAAAGAATACAAAGGGGCTTTGAAAAGCGCTGATAAAGCGGTCGTTTTTTATTCTCCTCATGCCGTTGAAATTAAAAGGCTCGAAAAAATTAGCGAGCAGCAAATAAGAGATGCATTTGAACGCGATGATTTGATTGTTTATACCAATCCAACCGAGTTCAGGGAATTTTTATTCAATCAGAATTTTGAAAATACCGTTGTTTTGTTAATGAGTTCAGGCAATTATGGCGGACTGGATTTTGATCAGTTTAAATCGTTAATTTAATTATTTCTCCAGAAGAAAGGCGTAAATAAAATTAGCACCGTAAACAATTCCAATCTTCCAATGAGCATTAAAAAGGAGCAAATCCACTTTGCGCCTATGGTTAAATGCGCATAATTGTTAACCGGGCCTAAGGTTCCAAGAGCCGGACCAATATTCCCCAACGAAGAGGCTGTGGCGCCTATAGAGGTCACAAAATCCAATCCAAAAAAAGTTAATGTTATGGAACTTACTATAAAGATTAACATATACAAAACAAAAAACGGCAAGATATTGTAAATGATATTTTTAGGAACGCCCACACCATTGTATCGAACAGGAATAATGGCATTTGGATGCAGTAATTTTTTAAATTCAAAAAAAGTGTTTTTAATCATAATGACATGACGAACAATTTTAACACCGCCAGCTGTTGAACCTGCTGAACCGCCAATAAAAAATAAAGAAAATATCAGCATCGTTGCCAATGAGTTCCACATAGTGAAATCGGCAGTGACAAATCCTGTGGTAGTTAAAACCGAGGTCACCTGAAAGGCTGCATGCCTAAAAGCACTTTCGGTTTCTCCCCAAGGTTTTGGATGATCAATACTAGTCACCAAATTTGGGTCTTGAAAGTTTACGATAATAATGGTGATTATAATAGTTAAACCCAATATTCCAAAAAAGTAATATTTAAACTCTTCATTGTTAAAAACCCTGCTAATTCTTCCTTTTAACGCAAAATAGGTCAATACAAAATTGGTACCTGCAATAAACATAAAGAGTATGATAATGTATTGTATGATTGGATAATCGTTCCAATAGGCGACACTTGCATTTTTTGTTGAAAATCCGCCGGTACTCATCGTTGCCATTGCGTGGTTAATGGCATCAAACCAGTTCATTCCTGCAATTTTAAGCAAAAAGAATTCGGCAATGGTTAACGAAAAATAAATAATCCACAGTCTTTTTGCTGTTTCAGTAATTCTTGGGTGCAGTTTATCTGTTGAAGGTCCGGGTGCTTCAGCCATAAAAAGCTGCATTCCTCCAATACCCAACATCGGTAAAATAGCCACGGTTAAAACAATAATTCCCATACCGCCAATCCAATGTGTGGCACTTCGCCAAAATAAAATTCCTTTTGGCATTGATTCAATATCCGTTAAAATAGAGGCGCCGGTTGTAGAATATCCGGAAAGGGTCTCGAAAAAAGCATTGGTGTAAATTGGGATGCTACCAGTAAAAACGTAAGGTAAAGTACCGGTAAAACTTAGCATAAGCCATCCTAAGGTAACAATGAGATAGCCTTCTTTTTTTCCTAGGCTTTTCTTAGCGTTTCTGTTGAAAAACCACAATATAAAACCAATGGCAATGGTGGTAATTCCAGCATAAAATATTCCCCATTTTTCAAATTCATCATAATAAATGCTGAAGGGAACCGCAAATAACATAAATAGGCCGTTTAGCATAGAGGTTAATCCTAAAAAGCTAATGATGATTTTTATGTTAAAATGCTTCATAATTAGTTAAAAAGCTTTTCAACCTTATTAATGGCTTCCGGCAAGCAAAATACCACTGCTTTATCACCAGCTAAAATTTGAAAATCACCAAATGTCATCATCGCGATTCCATTTCTGATAACGCCTCCAAAAACAGCTTTTCTTGTAAGGTTAATATCCTTTATTAAGTTTTTGGTAACCGGAGAATTTTCTTTAACCCTAAACTCCAAAACTTCTGCATCAACATTGTGCAAGTTTGCAAGTTTAAGCACTTCACCCTTGCGAACATATTTAAAAATGGCGCTTGCGGCCAATAATTTTTTATTGATCAAAGTGTCAATTCCGATGGTTTGGGAAATGTTGATGTAATCCATATTTTCAACCAAAGCGATTGTTTTTTTAACGCCTTTGGATTTTGCCACAAGGCACGACATAATATTTGTTTCTGAATTGCCGGTTACAGCTACAAAAGCATCCATTTCTGAAATATTTTCTTCTTCCAGCAGCTCAACAATTCGTCCATCTCCCCAAATAACTAAAGCATTGGGCAATTTTTCAGCCACCTCTTTCGCTCTTTCTTTGCCAATTTCAATTAACTTGACATTAAATTTATGGTCGCATAAATTTCTAGCAGCTTTAGTTCCAATTTTACCGGCACCTAAAATCATCACGTCTTTTATGTCAAATGGCTTTTTTCCCATCAATTTATAAAGTTTTTTGATGCTTTCTTTTGGTGCGGAGAAATAAATTTGGTCCTTGGCATGATAAACGGTATTTCCTCTCGGAATTATAGTTTCACTGCTGTTTTCAGGTTTAATGGCGATGGTAATAAATTCAACATCGGGGAAACGTTCACGACCTTGCTGAACCGTTAAATTTATGAGTGGTGACGAATAATCTAAAGTGCTGCCTAAAATATTTAAGGTTCCGTTTTCAAATTCAATCGTATCATTAAATGCCGATTGATGCAACAACATTTTTATCTCATCGGCCGCCAGTTCTCCTGGAGAAATCATACTGTCAATGCCCAATTCGGCAAAATCAATTTCCGAGTTTACCGTAAATTCATGGTTTGAAATACGTGCAATTGTTTTTTTTGCGCCCAGTTTTTTAGCCAAAACGGCTAAGGTAAAATTCGTGTTTTGGGATTCTGTTACCGCTAAAAAAATATCGGCCTTGTCAATATTAATATCTCTTAAAAGCTTTATGGAAGTGGCATCTCCTTTTTTGGTGATTACATCAATATGGTTGCTCGCATACTCAAGTTTTTCGGCGTTGGTGTCAACTAAATATATGTCTTGCGACTCGAAAGAAAGTAGTTTTGCCAAATGGAAACCTACATCTCCCGCACCTGCAATAATAATTTTCATATACAGAATATTTTCGCAAAGATATAATCTTATATTTGATAAAAAAATTGTTATGAATTACGAAAACAAATCGGTTTCTATAAAGTCGTGGGCTGAAGATGACAGACCTCGAGAAAAATTGGTGCTAAAAGGAAAAGCAGCATTGTCAGATGCTGAATTAGTTGCCATTTTAATTGGTTCGGGAAGCAGGAATGAAAGCGCAGTTGGCCTGTCAAAAAGAATTTTAGCTTCAATAGACAATAATTTAAACAAGCTTGGAAAAATGTCGGTTGTCGATTTGCAAAAATTTAAAGGAATAGGTGAAGCAAAAGCTATTTCTATTATTACTGCCTTAGAACTTGGTCGCAGAAGAAGGCTTGAAGAAGCTATGGAATTGCCGCTAATTACAGGCAGTAAAGCAATTTTCGACATGATGCAACCATTGATTGGTGAACTGCACCACGAAGAATTTTGGATTGTTTATTTAAACAATTCCAACAAAGTTTTACACAAAGAACAGTTAAGCAAAGGTGGGTTAACAGGAACTTTGGTTGATGTTAGGCTGGTTTTTAAAAAGGGAATTGAACTTTTTTCAACTGCCATTATTTTATGCCACAACCATCCATCAGGGAAATTACAACCCAGCCAGGCAGATAAATCAATAACCAGTAAATTAAAACTTGCCGGAGAAACATTGGACATAAAAGTGCTGGATCATATAATTATTACCGAAAATGCGTATTTTAGCTTTGCCGATGAAAATTTGCTGTAAGACCAAAGTTCAAAGTATTTAAAATTTCAAAATTTACAGCTGAAGTCGAGCAAACTAATACAAATAAACAAATACACGATTAAACAATTACACGCTTAAACAAATAAACAAATACACAATAAATGCTGCTCATTTATACGCATAAAATAACGCCAAGAGTTAACTATATCTTTAAACATTTTTTTGGACGAATCCTTAAAATTCCTGTGACATTTACCACCAAAGTCAATGAGTTTGTTGCGCATAACGGACCAAAAATAACCTATTCAAAATCTCCTTTGGGTGCCGAATTCTTTATTCGAAGCCACGATTTGTTATTTGAACAGGGAATCAATGATATTGATATCAAGATTTATAAATGGGATGATGTTCCTTGTTTTTTTCCTACCAAAGATTCTTCAATGATTCCGTTTGATATTTTTGCCGCAAGTTTTTATCTCATCAGCAGGTATGAAGAATATTTGCCGCACGTACAAGATATACACGAGCGATTTGCTGCTGGAGAAAGTTTGGCTTTTAAAAATGGATTTCTGGAAAAACCGGTTGTTGATATCTGGGCTTTTAAGTTTTTGGAACTGCTAAAAATCAAATTTCCAAACTATAATTACATCAAAAGAGATTTTAAATTAATATCAACCATCAATGTTGATATGGCATACATTTATAAGCATAAAGGCGTTGTGAGAACAACGGGCGGATTTTTAAAGGATTTGTTGAATTTAAAATTCGTAAATTTTAGAAACAGGCTGCTGACCATTTTAAATTTTAAGGAAGATCCATACGATACTTTTTCAACCCTGCTGAAAATTAAAGGAGAAAATAAAGTACAAACGATTTTTTTCTTTTTAATTGGAGATTATACCACCTTCGACAAAAATATTTCATCTTCAAATATCAATTTCAAATCCCTCATAAAATCTGTGGCAGATTATGCGCAAGTTGGTTTGCTGCCTTCTTATTTTACTTTTAAAAATGGCGAAAAGTTAAAAAAAGAAAAATTGAAATTGGAATATATCTTAAACCGGCCGGTAATTTGTTCGCGTCAGCACTATTTGCGTTTAAGTTTGCCGGATACCTACCAAAATTTACTGGATATAGATTTGAAGGAAGATTATACCATGGGTTACGAAAAAGCCGCTGGTTTTAGGGCAAGTACCTGTACGCCATTCTATTTTTATGATCTCGATTTTGAAATTCTGACGCCTTTAAAAATATTTCCTTTTGCATTTATGGACACTACTTTAAAGCAACATATGCAGCTTTCAAATGAAGACTGTTTGGCCAAAATTTTAGCCTTAAAAAATGAAGTGCAAAAAGTAAACGGCACTTTTATTTCGATTTTTCATAATGATACTTTATGTGAAAGCGAGTATTGGACTGGCTGGACAGCTATTTATAAATCAACTGTAATTTAACAGTACCTAATTTTTACGACTTAATTTTGTTTATAAATTCTTCCAAATCATAAAATTTATGTTTGGTTTTTTTAATTTTAAACGCAATTTAAGTACATTGTGCAAAATAGTATAAATGAAACGAGCATAACAGATTTTGACACACAGCAGAATGATTCATGGCGACTGCATCTGTACCAATAAAAAATAAAATGTT
>JAUSOJ010000088.1 GCA_030656195.1 Lutibacter sp. | reverse complement strand
GGTTCTTTTTTATCAGCCGATAATTTTTCACCAAATTCTTTCAATTGTTTTTCTGTTTGGAAAATCATTGAATCTGCCGCATTGATTTTTTCGGCAGTTTCTTTGGCTTTTTTATCAACTTCAGCATTTGCTTCCGCATCAGCTTTCATTTTTTTGATTTCCTCTTCTGTCAACCCTGAAGAAGCTTCAATTCTGATGTCTCTTGTTTTTCCTGTTGCTTTATCACCGGCAGTTACGTGAATAATACCGTTGGCATCAATATCAAAAGTTACTTCAATTTGAGGCGTTCCTCTTTGTGCCGGCGGAATGCCATCCAAATGGAAACGTCCAATTGTTTTGTTGTCGGCTGCCATAGCACGTTCGCCTTGCAACACGTGAATTTCTACAGATGGCTGATTGTCGGCTGCCGTTGAAAACACTTGAGATTTTTTGGTTGGAATGGTTGTGTTTGCTTCAATTAACTTGGTCATTACATTTCCCATTGTTTCAATTCCCAATGAAAGCGGCGTAACGTCTAACAACAATACATCTTTCACATCACCCGATAAAACACCACCTTGAATGGCTGCGCCAATGGCAACAACCTCATCAGGATTCACACCTTTTGACGGTGATTTTCCGAAGAATTTTTCTACGGCTTCCACAACAGCAGGAATACGGGTTGAACCGCCCACCAAAATAATTTCGTTGATATCACCGGTTGTTAAACCTGCACCTTTAAGGGCTGTTCTACAAGGCTCAATCGTTCTTTTGATTAAATCATCAATCAATTGCTCAAATTTTGCTCTGGTTAAACTGCGAACCAAATGTTTTGGGCCACTTGCGGTAGCGGTAACATAAGGCAAGTTAATCTCGGTTGTTGCAGCTGATGACAATTCAATTTTTGCTTTTTCAGACGCTTCTTTTAAACGTTGCAAAGCCATTGGATCTTTACGCAAATCAATGCCTTCTTCAGCATTGAATTCTGCTGCCAACCAGTCAATAATTTTTTGGTCAACATCATCACCACCTAAATGGGTGTCACCATCAGTTGACAATACTTCAAAAACGCCATCACCCAATTCTAATATGGAAACATCATGTGTTCCTCCACCAAAGTCGAAAACAACAATTTTTTGGTCAATTCCTTTTTTATCCAAACCATAAGCCAATGCCGCAGCAGTAGGCTCGTTGATAATACGGCTCACTTTTAATCCGGCAATTTCTCCGGCTTCTTTAGTGGCCTGGCGTTGTGCATCGTTAAAATAAGCAGGTACAGTCACAACGGCTTCCGTTACTTCTGTTCCTAAATAATCTTCAGCAGTTTTCTTCATTTTTTGAAGAATCATTGCTGATATTTCTTGTGGCGTATACAATCTTCCGTCGATATCAACACGAGGTGTATCATTATCGCCTTTTACCACTTTATAAGGTACGCGCTCTGCTTCCATTTTAGATTCAGAATATTTGTTCCCCATAAAACGCTTAATAGAATAAACTGTTTTTAAAGGATTTGTAACAGCCTGACGCTTTGCAGGATCACCCACTTTTCTTTCTCCACCTTCAATAAATGCCACAATAGAAGGCGTTGTTCTTTTTCCTTCTGCATTAGGAATTACCACTGGTTCATTTCCTTCCATTACGGATACACATGAATTGGTTGTTCCTAAATCTATTCCTATAATTTTTCCCATGACTTTATGCTATTAATTTTTTTATTTTTTAAACTCTGATTTACGGTATTCAATGATTATGCCATTGCAAATATTATGTCAAGTTGTCATAATTATATACAAGCTTGTTTCATAATTGTCACTGAATCCGCCTAAAACAGTATAAGTTTTTTTTAAAATGATAAGGATATTCAACAATGCTCTATCTTTGCATACTTTTATAAAAAACGGTAAAAATGGAGTGTATTTCAATTTTTGATATGTTAAAGATAGGAATCGGTCCGTCGAGTTCTCATACATTAGGGCCGTGGCGCGCTGCGGAAAGATGGATCAATCACCTTAAAAAAGAGTGTAATTTTACCAGAGTTACTTCCATAAAGGTCGATTTATACGGTTCGCTTTCATTAACCGGAAAAGGCCATGCATCCGATTTGGCGATATTGTTGGGATTGGCGGGAGAAGATCCTGAAACCATTCCTACGGATGAAATCATTCCCATCACAAATGACATTCAAACCTTTAAAAAAATAAGTTTTGGCGGCGCTCAAACAATTGATTTTAACCCAGAAGCAGACATTATTTTCAATAGGGAATTTTTGCCATTTCATGCAAACGGCATAAAATTTAGAGCCTATGAAAATGGAAAGGAAATATCATCAGATACCTATTATTCCATTGGTGGCGGATTTGTGGTTCGAGAAGAATTGATTCACGCCAAAGCAAACATTAAAATCCATAAAACATTTCCCTATCCTGTACAATTAGCCAAAGAACTGGAGCTTTATTGTAAACAGGAAAATTTAAAAATATCGGAAATTGTACTGGAAAACGAAAGATCGCTAAGAAGCGATCAGGAAATAGACCATCAAATTAACCGCATTTGGGACACGATGCTCGAATGTATGTATATTGGCTGCCACACGTCGGGAACGCTTCCGGGCGGATTGAATGTGAGACGCCGCGCTTTTGACATCCATGAAAAATTACACGTCGATTTTGTCTATAATTCTCCTGCCTCCTGGTTGCAAAGCATCCGAAAAACAGAAGTGAAATTTCGTGAAATATTAAAATGGGTAAGTTGTTTGGCTTTAAGTGTTAATGAAGTGAATGCCTCATTGGGAAGGGTTGTCACCGCGCCAACAAACGGAAGCGCCGGTGTGATTCCTGCCGTTTTAATGTATTATATGGTGATTGAAAACCACCAGGCAAATTTTGAACATGTGAAGCAATTTTTATTGGTTGCCGGAGAAATAGGAAGCATCTTTAAAAAAGGTGCCACCATTTCAGCAGCTATGGGCGGTTGTCAGGCAGAAATTGGCGTATCATCTGCAATGGCAGCCGGCGCATTGACCGAATTGCTTGGCGGAAGTCCGGAACAAGTGCTTATGGCCAGTGAAATTGCGATGGAACATCATTTGGGATTGACTTGCGATCCAATAGGCGGTTTGGTACAAATTCCATGCATTGAACGCAATGCCATGGGCGCCATAAAAGCCATACATGCGGCAGAGCTGGCATTGGAATCTGATGCCTTAAATGCCAAAGTACCTTTAGACAAGGTGATTGAAACAATGTGGGAAACGGCAAAAGACATGAATTCAAAATACAAAGAAACTTCAGAAGGCGGTTTGGCTGTAAGTGTTAACATATCAGATTGTTAGTAAATATTTATGTTTTATCGATAATATTTTTTAACTTTAGATAGAGAATTCTATATTTAATTTAAAAAATTGTAATCATGAGTAAATTCGATGAAAAAATTGCACTTTATCAAAGTGAAATGAAAAAATTGGGTCTTAAATTTGATGCCGATTTATTGACAAAAGTAACAAAAGGCTTAGGGCCTTCAATTTACAAAGCTGATGCTGAAACTGTATCAGGTTCTGATAAAAAGGAGCTTGAAACTTTGAAAAAAAACTTTTTAATGAAAAAACTGGGCTTGCCTGACAGTCCGAAATTAGACCACGCAGTTGAAAATGTTATTGAAAAGGTAGGAAAATCAAACAGAAATAAATACAGGGCTATTGTTTATTATGAATTGGTAAAAGAATTAGGACAAGAAGGAAAATACAACTAATATTTAAAAAAGAAACCCGCAGATTGCGGGTTTTCTTATATCATTTTTTGAATTTTATGCTTGGATTATTTTAAAGCATTGAACTAATCCAGCTCTTCTTCTTCACTTTCTTCATCGGCAATATCTTCAACATCACTGTCAAACACATCATCAAAATTATCTTCCTCGGCATCGTAGTCTTCCATGGTTTCTTCCAGTTTCAAACTTATTTTAACAAGATATATGGTATCTTCAAAACTCACCTCTACTGCCCTAACAGTTTCGCCTTTGGCATTTTTAAAGGTAATAATGTCTTTGTATCCGTATCCTGTCGGGAATTTCTCTACCAACAAGTCCAATATTTCACTCGTTAATTTACTATAATCTACTATAACTCTTTTCATAAACTGCAATTACATATTTAACAAATACGCGAAAATTAACGGCACAACAATGGTTGCGTCTGATTCTATTATAAATTTTGGGGTATTGATATCTAATTTTCCCCAGGTTATTTTCTCATTTGGAACCGCACCTGAATACGATCCGTAACTTGTGGTAGAATCTGAAATCTGACAGAAATAACTCCAAAATGGTGTGTCTGTACGTTCTAAATCTTGATATAACATTGGCACTACACAAATAGGAAAATCACCTGCAATTCCGCCGCCTATTTGGAAAAATCCAATACCGGTTTTAGAATTTTCGGTATACCAGTCGGCCAAGAAAGTCATATATTCAATGCCCGATTTTACGGTACTTGCTTTAAGTTCTCCTTTTAACACATAGGAAGCAAAAATATTCCCCATGGTACTGTCTTCCCAACCCGGAACCACCATTGGTAAATTGGCTTCAGCAGCAGCAATCATCCAACTGTTTTTTGGGTCAATTTCATAATATTGTTCCAATACTCCCGAAAGCAACAATTTGTACATAAATTCATGCGGGAAAAATCGTTCTCCCTTGTCTTCGGCATCTTTCCAAATTTTGAAAATATGTTTTTGCAATCTTCTGAAAGCTTCCTCTTCAGGAATACAGGTATCGGTAACCCTGTTCAGTCCTTTTTCCATTAAATCCCATTCATCCTGCGGAGTTAAATCTCTGTAGTTTGGCACTCTTTTATAATGGGAATGGGCCACTAAATTCATCACATCTTCTTCCAGGTTTGCGCCGGTACAAGAAATAATTTGCACTTTATCCTTTCTGATAATCTCTGCAAACACTTTGCCTATTTCAGCAGTGCTCATAGCGCCAGCCAAAGAAACCAACATTTTTGAACCACCAGCCAACTGATCTTCATAGCCTTTTGCGGCATCAACCAATGCAGCGGAATTAAAATGCAGGTAATACTTTTCAATAAATTGGGAAATTGCTCCTTTATTAGTCATATTCTTCGTCTTCGAATTTTGTGGTTTTATTATTTGGTTCTTTAAAACCGCTTTCATTTCCGTAATCAGCATCTTCCGTATTGTCAAATTTGTAACTAAGCATTTTATAGTACAATTTAGCAGCTAAAAAATCGGATGATTTGTCTTTTTCATTTGGACAAAGTTCCATAATATCGAAACCTACCACATTTTTTTCCTTGAATATTTTTTTTAAAAAATCCAGGGTTTCATACCAAAGTAATCCTCCCGGCTCAGGCGTTCCTGTTGATGGCATCAATGAAGGATCTAATGCATCCAAATCAAAAGTGATAAAAACATTTTTTCCCATTAAATCAATAGCATTTTCCATCCAGTAATCGTCGATGGCCATTTCGTGGGCAAAAAATATTTTATCAGGATCCATCACACTTTTTTCCAAAATGTCCATACTGCGAATTCCCACCTGAATAAGATTTGTGTTCTGGCTTGCTTCATAGGCCGTACAAGCATGGTTACAGCTCGATCCATTATATTCTTTTCTTAAATCGGCATGCGCATCAATTTGAACAACCGTTAAGTCGTTGAAACATTCGTTAAAAGCTCTGATTGTTCCAATAGAAACGGAATGTTCGCCGCCAAAAATGGTGACAAATTTGTTTTTTCTGATAAATGTTTTGGTCACAGCATGAACTGCGGCAACCATTTTTTCGGGTGAAGAATTTTCTGTTACGGCCTCTGCTAAATAAATGCCGTTTTTATATACTTCAGAATCAGTTTCAATATCATAAAGTTCCATATTTTCTGAAGCATTCAAAAAAGCTTCAGGTCCCTTGTCCGCACCTTTTTGCCAAGTGCTTGTTCCGTCATAAGGAACAGGAATCAATACTATTTTTGAAGTATCAATTTTGGCATATTGTTCAGATATCCCCGCGTAAGTTCTTTTATTCATAACCTAATATTTTTAAAAAATCGCTTGCTGTTTGTTTTTCTTTAAACACTTTAAATTCTAATTTACCTTCGTTATCTTTTGATATAATAATATGTTTTGGCTGCGGAATCAAGCAATGCTGCAATCCGCCATAACCTCCTATTGATTCCTGGTAAGCGCCTGTATTAAAAAATCCTAAATACAGTGGTTTTTCTTCTTTATAAACTGGCAAATAAATGGCATTTATATGTTGTTCTGAGTTGTAATAATCATCACTGTCACAAGTTAAACCGCCTAACAATACCCGTTCATAAACATCATTCCAACGGTTTAAAGGTAATAAAATAAATCGTTTATTTATAGCCCAACTGTCGGGTAACGTAGTAATAAATGAAGAATTTATCATATTCCATCGTTCTCTGTCGTTTTGCTTTTTTTGATATAACACTTTATAAATGGCGCCTCCGCTCTCACCTACTGTATAACTTCCAAATTCGGTAAAAATATGCGGAACCTGTACTTCGGCATCTTCACAAGCTTCCTTTATCTGGCTGATAATTTCATCAACCATATATTCATAATCGTAATTGAAAGCCAAAGAATTTTTAATTGGAAATCCGCCACCAATGTTTAAGCTGTCTAAACCTGGACAAATTCTTTTCAAGCTGATGTAAACCTTCAAACATTTACTCAATTCATTCCAATAATAGGCATTGTCCTTAATCCCTGTATTGATGAAGAAATGCAACATTTTTAAGTTAACCTTGTGGTTGTCTTTTACTTCGCGTCGGTAAAAATCGACAATATTTTTATAGCCAATTCCCAAACGTGAGGTGTAAAATTCGAACTTTGGTTCTTCTTCGGAAGCAATCCGAATTCCTATGTTTATTTTCTTTTTTAATCCGTTGGTAAGCAATCCTATTTCTTCATAATTGTCGATAATAGGAATGCAATTTTTATGTCCGCTATTGATCAATCGTTGAATGTTTGTAATGTATTCATCTCTTTTGAAACCATTGCAAAGAATATACGTTTTATCGGTTATCTTACCTTCCAACTTTAAGTTTTCAACAATGTCAATATCAATGGCTGAAGAGGTTTCAATATGAATGTCATTTTTTAAAGCTTCATCCAAAACGTGTTTAAAATGGGAACTTTTAGTGCAATAGCAATAACGATATTTGGCTTTATACTTATGTTTGTGCATTGCTTTTTCAAACATTGATTTTGCCTTTTGAATATTTTCGCTAATTTTTGGTAAAAAGGTAAATTTTAATGGCGTTCCAAATTCTTCAACCAGTTTCATGGTGTCAATATCATGAAAATGCAAGTTTTTATTGGAGTCAACAAAAAACTCTTCTTGCGGAAAATCGAAAGTTTGGCTAATTAAGTCGATATATTTTGTGTTCATTTAGTATTTTAATTTTACAATTAATAAGGTAGTCATTTTAGACTTATTAAGTTCAAAAAAGTTTTCTTATATCTATACTCTTAATACTAAATAATTTTTTTCAAGCCGAACAACTTTCAACGGATTGAATAACTTAAAAATGTGATTAAATGAAGTCATTAAAGGCTTAATTCTTCGTTATATTTTTTAATAATGTTGTGTTTTAAAGACCTGCAAACATACAAGTTAGATGCTAAAAAACATACTTCTATCATGGCTGCCTTAAACATTGGCGCAAACTTATATAAAAAATCAATACAAATTAAAAAAAATCTATATTTATCGCGTAAAAACCAACTCATTTGCTGAGGATAAATTCGCATCGAAAGCATAACCTTCCTTATTAAAATTTTTCAAACCATCTAAGGTTTCAATTTGGTGATCAATAATGAAACGAACCATTAAACCTCTGGCTTTTTTGGCAAAAAAAGCAATGATTTTTAATTTTCCATCTTTTAGATCCTTAAAAACTGGCGTAATTACTGGAACTTTCAACAATGCCGGTTTAACCGATTTAAAATACTCTGCGCTCGCCAAATTGATAAATAATTCATTGTCAGTGAGTTCTGAATTTAATTTTTCCGTAATTGTATTTCCCCAAAACTGATATAAATTCGCTGAATTTCCAACTTTTAACTTGGTTCCCATTTCCAAACGATAAGGCTGCATCAAATCAAAAGGTTTCAATAAACCATATTTGCCGGACAAAATTCTCAATTTATTTTGAAGCAGATCCAGTTTTTCAATCGACAACGTATAAGCATCCAATCCAACATAAACCTCGCCTTTAAATGCAAAAATGGCCTGACGGGAATTCTCCGGACTAAAAGGCAATTCCCATTCTTGGTTTCTTTGCCAATTTAAATCGCCTAAATTTGGAGAAACACCCATTAATGCTGAAAGCTGTTTTGGAGATTTCTTCCTTAAAACCGTATTTATTTTTGAGGCTTCTTCCAAAAAAATTCCTTGGGTGAATTGATTTGTAGGAATTGGTGTTTCATAATCTAATGATTTGGCAGGTGATATTACTATTTTCATTTCTTATTTTTTGTGATTTTTTAGCTGAAATGTCATTCAACCAAGCAATTTTAGGTTTAAAGATTTTTAAATGATTTCTTAAAATTAAAAATTAATATATAAATATTGGCTTTTTTATCAATTATTATCGAAATAACGCTTCTCTAACCAAGTTCATTGATGAATTTTTGCATTTTTTCATAGAGCAATCCTACGTGATAACCGTCCACCAATGCGTGGTGAGCTTCCACCGAAAAAGGGATTTTTTTAAACTCATTTTCTGTAAATATTTTGCCGAATACCAATTTTGGAATTCCCTGCACGCCTTCATCACCATTTCTTGCATGTTTTAATCCGGTAAAAGAAATCCAAGGAATTGTGGAACAATGAATAATTCCCAATGGGTCAACCTGAGCATTAAACACAATACCATTTTTATGGTTTTCGAGCACTATTTTGCCTTTTACATCAAATTCAGCCATTGTTTTCTGAAACTCAAAATCGCAAAACGAAAAAGTAAAATCGTCATTTAAAACCGTGGAACCAATATTTACCGTTTCAAAAACGTAAACTTTATCGTTTTTTAAACGCAGTTTAAATTCGGTTATTTCATTGGCACATTTTAAAGCAACGTGCAAACATGCCAAAGAAAACGACAAATCATTTTGTTTACAGTATTTGTAAAGATGGGTGATATCTAAATTGGCGGTAATATTAAAAAAAGGATCTTCATACGTTTTAAAAAATTGGTACTGCGCATTTCTGTTCCAGTTTTCAACATCAAATTCGTTCATGTTATTCCTTCTGATTTATGGTGTAGGAACGCCATTTTTCTAGACACAATTGTATGTCTTCTGGCATTTCAGAATTAAACTGTAAAAATTCTTTGGTAATTGGATGTTGAAAACCCAATGTTTTTGCGTGAAGACCTTGTCTTGGCAAAGTTTTAAAACAATTTTCAACAAATTGTTTGTATTTGGTGAACGTAGTTCCTTTTAAGATAATATCGCCGCCGTAGCGTTCATCATTAAAAAGTGTGTGACCAATATGTTTCAAATGCGCCCTAATTTGGTGCGTTCTTCCGGTTTCCAATTTGCACTGAATTAAAGTAACATAACTAAAACGTTCCAGCACTTTATAATGGGTAATTGCAGGTTTGCCAAATTCGCCGGTTGGAAAAACATCCATTTGCAAGCGATTTTTTAAACTTCTGCCTATATTTCCTTCAATTATTCCTTCTTCCTCATCAATATTTCCCCAAACCAAAGCGTAATACAAACGCTCGGTGGTTCTTTCGAAAAACTGTTTGGACAAATGCGCCATCGCATATTCGGTTTTTGCAACCACTAACAATCCGCTGGTATCTTTGTCAATTCTATGGACCAAACCCGGACGTTCATTGGAGTTTGTCGGTAAATTTTCAATATGGTAAATCAATCCGTTCACCAAAGTGCCGCTATAATTTCCGTGACCGGGATGCACCACCATTCCGGCAGGTTTATTTACCACAATCACCTCATCATCTTCAAATAAAATATCCAAAGGAATGTCTTCTGCAACCAATAAATTTTCGTGTGGCGGATGCGCCAAAACAACACGAACAACATCTTTTGCTTTTACCTTGTAATTCGATTTTACAGCAATGTCATTCACCAATATATTCCCTGCTTTTGCCGCCTGCTGAATTTTGTTGCGTGTAGAATATTCTATGAAATTCATTAAATATTTATCAACGCGCAATGGCTCCTGGCCTTCGCTTGCAACAAATCGGTAATGTTCGTAAAATTCTTCTTTCTCTAATTCGTCTATGTCTTCTATTTTCATTCTATATTTACTTCTTCAGAAGTTTGTAAACTATCCATTTGCATTCCGCCCTCATTTCCATCACCCAATTTTAAGATGATTTCAGAATTTTGCGGAATTTTATCGCCGTTTTTTAAATCTTTTCCATTAAATATTAAGCCTCTTACCACGTCTTTTGCAATGTCTTTCACATAAATTTCCTGTGTGCTTATTCTAAAACCAATGGCTGTTAATTGTGAAACGGCTTGTCTTTTTGTTTTGCCGTAAAAATCGGGTATTTCAACATCTTTGTATCCAGACGGATTCAAAGTCAAATAAATTTTTCTGTTTTCCTTCACAAAATCACCAGCTTCCGGACTTTGCTCAATCACCGATTTATTTGGGAAATCGGCATTAAAACTTGCAGAATCAATCACTTCCCAGTTCAAATCCAAGTCGTCCAAAGTTTGTTCAACTTCTTCCAAACTCATTTTAGACAAGTTGGGAACTTCAATTTTTTGATTGTGGTTGGTTGAAAAATTTAACCAAAACACACTAAAAATAATCAATACCAATAAGCCAACAAAAGCCATCAGCAATTGCTTAAAAAACACTTTAGATCCAATAAATTTAAAAAAACTCATATTCCCGTTTTTTGATTTTGTGCAAAGATACTTTTTTATTGTTGAATTGCTTTATCGTTGATTTGTTGATTTGTAAATATGCTAAATCTCAAACTCACTTTTCCTGATTAATCAATATATGTTTCTAGGACCTCTTTTAACTTCGGTCTTCGGACTTCCCGATTCAGACTTAACTTTTAATCCTATCCCCAACCCTTTCCATCCCGATAGCTATCGGGAGAAAGGGAGTTTGATTTGAAATTAGTATCATATTTTCAACAAAATATTTCTAATATATTTAACTTTTAATATTTAACCTTTAACTTTTAACATATAACTTTTAATCTGTAAGTTTGTATTTCAACTTAGTAAACACAAAATGAAAAAAAATATTGCCATCATTATGGGCGGATACTCTTCGGAAGTTGAAATTTCCCTAAAAAGCGGCGAAGTTGTTTATCAAAACATTTCAAAAGAAAAATACAATACCTACAAAATTCATATTCTTAAGGAAAAATGGGTGCTTGTTGATGATGATGGAAACGAATTCCCCATAAACAAACACGATTTTTCAACACAAATTAACGGTGAAAAAATTAATTTCGACTGTGTTTTTAACGCCATTCACGGAAATCCTGGTGAAGACGGAACTATTTTGGCGTATTTTGAACTGATCGGACTTAAACATACTTCAGCGCCATTTTATCAGATGGCGCTGACTTTTAACAAACGTGATTGTTTAAGTGTGGTGAAGCAATATGGCATAAAAACCGCTGTTTCTTACTTTTTAAATGAAGGCGATGACATAAATGTGGATGAAATAATTGCAAAAGTGGGTTTGCCTTGTTTTGTAAAACCCAACAATGCCGGTTCCAGTTTTGGAATTTCCAAGGCAAAAACGGCTGCGGAAATGATTCCTGCCATAGAAAAAGCTTTCAAGGAAGATTCACAAATATTAATAGAAGAATTTTTAGACGGACCTGAAATAACCATTGGTGTTTTAGCGTATGAAGGAAAAATTAAAGTACTTCCTATGACAGAAATTATCAGTGAAAATGAGTTTTTCGATTATGAAGCCAAATATTTGGGGAAATCCCAAGAAATTACGCCTGCCAGAATTTCAGATGAAATTCACCAAAAATTAGAAAAAATCGCTGCTTACGTATATAAAATTTTAAATATGAGCGGTTTTTCACGGTCTGAATATATTTTGGTCAATGACGAACCTTATTTTTTGGAAATGAATACCGTACCCGGATTGACAACTGCAAGTTTAATTCCGCAACAAGCAGAAGCGGCAGGCATTAGTTTAGAGAAACTTTTTCATAACGCCATAGAAATGGCATTAAGCAACAACAGATGAAACGAGCAATTTTCCCGGGATCTTTTGATCCAATTACTTTAGGCCACGTTGACATTATAAATAGAGCATTGCCTTTATTCGCTGAAATTATTATTGCGGTTGGCGTAAATACCGAAAAAGCCTACTTGTTTTCTCTTGAAGAACGGGTTAGTTTTATCAAAAAACATTATGCCAATGAGCCAAAAATAAAAGTGGAAACCTATACTGGCCTAACCATCGACTTCTGCAAAAAATTAAATATCCATTTTATTTTAAGAGGCTTGCGGAATCCGGCGGATTTTGAGTTTGAAAAAGCAATTGCCCAAACCAACAGAAAATTATCGACTGTTGAAACGGTGTTTTTACTAACCTCGGCCGACACCTCATTTATAAGCTCGAGCATTGTGCGCGATGTTTTGAAAAATGGCGGCGATATTTCGGGTTTTGTCCCTGAAAGTGTTCCGAAAAAATTGTAATAATGCACCTTAAAAAATACCTATTTTTAGCAATAATCACATTCTTTTCTAGTTCAATCTCTGCCCAAAAAACAGGAAAAGATTTCACAACCATATTCGAGAAATCAAAGGGAACTGAAACGGCCACTTATCAGGAAACCATTGCATTTTACAAAGATTTGGCCGCTGCGTATCCGGAAATTTCTTTGTTGGAAATGGGCGAAACCGACAGCGGATTTCCTTTGCATCTGGTGGTTTTTAACGCTTCAAAAGAATTCGATTTCAGTAAAATTCACGGCAGCAAAAAAAACATCATCTTAATCAACAATGCCATTCATCCAGGAGAATCTGACGGTGTTGATGCGAGTATGATGTTGTTAAGAGACATCGTTCAAGATAAAAACCAGCTTAAAAAATTAGGAAATGTGGTTTTGGCCGTAATTCCTGTCTACAATATTGGCGGCGCTTTAAACAGAAACAGTTTTTCCCGCGCTAACCAAAACGGTCCGAAAGAATATGGATTTCGGGGAAATGCCCAAAATTATGATTTGAACAGGGATTTTATCAAAGCCGACTCAAAAAATGCCAAATCTTTTGCCGAAATTTTTCATTTGGTGAAACCTGATCTTTTTATCGACAATCACGTGAGCAACGGCGCCGATTACCAATATGCAATCACCCATTTATTTACGCAACACAATTACTTGGGAAACGACTTGGGCAATTTTATTGAAAATGTAATGAGACCCGATATTGAAGCTTCCTTGCTGAAAAAAAACACCATTATTACCCCTTACGTAAATGTTTGGGGAACAACGCCGGAAGCAGGTTTTAGCCAGTTTTTCGACAGTCCGAGATATTCAACCGGCTACAGCACTTTATTCAACACTTTGGGAATGATGGTAGAAACCCATATGCTAAAACCCTACAAACAAAGGGTTGAGGAAACCTACAGTTTTTTGGAATCTGCAATTGATTTCACCACTGAAAAAGGTGCTGAAATTAAAGAACTTCGCCTAAATGCAGTGGCGAAAATTTTGGCAAAAAAAACCTATCCCATTTCTTTTGAACTCGATAAAAACAATTATACAACTTTACAATTTAAAGGTTATGAAGGAAGTTATATCGACAGTAAAGTGACCAACGGCAAACGTTTGTTTTACGACCGCACAAAACCCTACACAAAACCTGTAAAATATTTCAACAATTATATTCCGTCAAAGGAAATAAAAATCCCAAAAGCCTATATTTTAAAACAAGGCTGGCAGAAAGTTTCGGAACGTTTAACTGACAACAATATTGAATTTACCATTTTCAAAAATGACACTTCAATAATTGTTGAAGAGCAACACATTAAAGATTATAAAACAAGCACAAAATCTTTTGAAGGGCATTATATCCATTCAAAAACTGAAGTTCTGGCCGAAACCAAAAAGGTAACATTTCAAAAAGGCGATATTTATATTCCCACACAGCAAAATGGCGTTCGTTATATCATAGAAACCTTGGAAGCCGAAGCAACAGATTCCTTCTTTAACTGGAATTTCTTTGATACCATTTTAGATCAAAAAGAATATTTTTCTTCCTATGTTTTTGAGGATATTGCAGAGAAGTTGCTGCAGGAAAATCCGGTCTTAAAAGCATTGTTGCATCAGAAAATGTTAACAGATAAAGATTTTGCCGAAAGTGCTGAAGCGCAGTTGGATTTTGTGTACAAAAATTCTCCTTATTATGAATCGGCGCATTTAAAATTGCCTGTTTATAAGGTGTTTTAAATAAAACAATGTTAAGAATTTTAATGAAAAATATTGAAATCGGTCAGAATTCAGTAGTTCAACATTATTAAAAAAAAGAAAGACTATGTTGTCAAAAAGAGTAAAATATGCCATTAAAACACTATTGTTTCTTTATGAAAATGGTGACGAAAAACCAATTTCTGCAAAAATAATTTCAGAAAATGAAAAAATTCCCTACAAGTTTCTTGAAAATATTCTTCGTGAATTAAGGCAAAATAAAATTTTAAAAAGTGTGCGTGGCGCTGAGGGCGGATATAAATTTTTAAAAGACCCAAATGAAATTACGGTAGCCGAAATAATAAGGATTGTTGACGGCCCTATCGCTTTAATTCCTTGTGTTTCATTTTATTTTTATGAAAAATGTGAAGATTGTACAGATGAAGTTTCTTGTAAAATAAGAAAATTGTTTGTTCAATTGCGCAATGAAATGCTGCCAATATTGAATAAATCAATAACAGATTTAGAAAAACTTTAATTTTTTTATTTTTATATCATATTAATTTGGTAGGAATAGTATATTATATATATTTGCCTCCAAATCTAGCAACAGAAATAGCATGGGAATTTTTACAATTCTTCAAACAATGATGCCAGATAAAAATCGAAAATAATGGAAAGGTTAAAAATAAGCCACATCTCAATTGTAATTGTCTCCCTAAAAATTTTACTGATTTCTGTAATCCTTATTAAATATTTACCGGAAGCCTCCGAAAAAGATTTATTGTTTGACCAAACATTTTATTGGTTTCTTTTAGCTGGATTTTTAGCTCAAATTGTAGATGGAGCTTTAGGAATGGCATATGGAGTAACCTCCAATTCCATTTTATTGGGTTTCGGACTTTCACCAAAATTAGCATCAACAGCAGTCCATACAGCAGAAGTATTTACAACAGGCGTCTCTGGATTATCTCATATGCGATTTGGCAATTTTGACAAAAAATTATTTATAAAACTTATAATTCCAGGCGTTATAAGCTCGTCAATTGGCGCTTATTTGCTTGGTGATGTGGTTGACGGAAAAACCATCAAACCATTTATAAATGCATATTTAATTATACTTGGTTTTGTAATTTTAAGAAAAGCGTTTAAAAAAACCGTTAACACAAAAGCCAATTTAAAAAACGCCTCACTGTATGCACTTTTTGGCGGATTTTTAGATGCCATTGGCGGCGGCGGCTGGGGACCCATTGTGACTTCCAACTTAATTAAGCAAGGAAATACGCCCAGCATTATTATAGGAACAGTGAATACGGCTGAATTTTTTGTTACTTTTTTTAGCGCAGGAATCCTGATTTATTTTACAGGAATTCAAAGCTGGCAAATAATTTTGGGTTTAATTATTGGCGGAACCATCGCTGCGCCGCTGGGTGCTTTTGTCACTAAAAAAGTACCGAGAAAAGCAATGACAATTGCCGTAGGTATCTTAATTATTTTAACTTCACTTTTTTCATTGTATAAAGGATTTTTCTAGCCAAATTGTATTTAATAAAAAATCGGAAACCCATTTTTAAATTTTTAATAGAAACTCCTGGAGCAAAACCGAATTTTGTGTGCAAATATTCTGCTCACGATGAATCGGCGAAATAAAATTTACTTAATTATATTGTGTTTTAAATGCTTTTTTTATTGATTAACAATTCCCAATAGCCAACATCAATCCATTTTTTAAACTTATAGCCCACTTCTTTAAATTGGGCTATTTTTTCAAATCCGAATTTTTCGTGCAAAGCGATGCTCGCCTCATTGGGAAGTGAAATTCCGCCAATAACGGCGTGAAAACCCAAATCTGTCAGCTGGTCAATCAATCCTGCGTAAAGCAGCGAACCTATTCCGTTTTTTGTCGCTGCCTTTTTCAGGTAAACCGTGCTTTCAACCGTGTGTTTATAGGCCGATCTTGGTTTCCACATAGTTGCATATGCGTAACCTAAAATTTCACTGTCTTTTTCAAAAACCAGCCAAGGAAATTTCGAATTTGTAGCTTCAATTCTTCCGCGCATTTCTTCGATGCTAACTTCAAATTCCTCAAAAGTGACGCAAGAATTAAGCACATAATAGTTGTAAATCTCAGCTATTTCCTGGGCATCTTCTAAGGTAACAGTTCTAATCATTTGCTTTAAAAAAGGGCTTTTGTTGAATCCTCAAATGTTATTCAGGCCAATCAATAGTGTCATCATCAATAAAAAAAGGTGTCCACTGAATTTCATCCAAAACACCGTCATTGATCCAAAAATTGATGGATTTTTCCTCAATTTCAATCACTTTCTGGTCTTCGGTATCATCTTCCGAACAATCTTCAAGACTCCATTCTCCCAAATCCATTTCATCCAATTCTTTGATCAAACCTTCCTGAAACAAACCGATTAAACTTTTTCCTTCCAATTCATAAAATTCATCATTTACAGAAATCATAATTAACCGCCAATCTTCTTCTTCATCGAAACTCAGCGATAACAATAATTCGTCATATTGCCAGGATTCCGTCAAATCCTTTTTAGAATCAGAATGTGAATATTTGTCGATAAATGAAGGTTTTCCCAGCATTAATTCCACTTCTTTTCTGGTCATTCCAAATTTCAGGTTCCCCAATCCGTAACCCAGTTTTATTTCTTTGAGCGCTTTTTTCATGATTTTATTGGTTTTAAAATAATAACAAATCTAATGGATTATTTTCTTTATTTACTGTCAAAATTTGACTTAAAAACCATTGTATAATTTATATGCCAAATTTCGTAAAAAAATATCCGATTAATTTATTTTTTCGCAAATCATCAAAAACAAAGGATATCTTCTTATCTTTTTATCAAACTCTTTTTCAATCTCCAAAGGTATTTCATTGTAGGCAACTTTAAATCCATGATTGGATAAAACAGCACTTAGCTTTTCCGTGTCAAATCCATTATGTCCATCAAAACCAGGCACATTGGTATGAAAAGAACCATCTTCTTGCACCAAATCGGCAATGCATAAATAACCGCCAGTTTTCAACATTGCATTAAAAATAGCTAAAATCTTATCAATATTAAGGATGTGATGAAGGGTCATCAACGTATAAATCACATCATATTCATTTTCATTTACCGCAAACCCATCTTCCAACAAATCGGCGAGAAGCAGTTTAAAATTTTTGATATTTTCATTGGCTATTTTTTCCTGCAAAACTTTTATCATTCCTTCAGAAGTGTCGGCAAGCGTAATTGTTTTGAAAGAATCTTTTAACTGATAGCTCAACAATCCTGTTCCGCAGCCAAACTCAAAAGCATTCATAGTATTATTTGGCTGAATAAAATCAGTCATTTCTTTTGCAATGATTATGGCTCTTTCTGTCTTTTTAGGATCATTATCCCATTCTTTGGCCTGTTGGTCGAAATGCTTCATGAATTTTTAATTTTCTTTATTTCCCAACAAATATAAGTGTTTATCATTGGTCTTATGTCCAGAATCATCATAAATAATGAGTAACATCGATTACATTTTATCAATAAAGCAATTAATGTTCTCTCAAATCTGTTCTTTGAAAAAATTCAAAATCAATCTCACTTTAACAACCACTGTGACCGCAAAAATGAGTATTTTGCGGGTCTTTAAAACAACAATAAATGAAAGTATGCATTGCCGAAAAGCCGAGTGTTGCGCGTGAAATTGCTGCCGTTTTAGGCGCAAACACCAAACACGACGGATATTTTGAGGGGAATGGTTACGCAGTTACATACACATTCGGACATTTATGCACCTTGTTTGAACCCAACGATTATAAGCCTCACTGGAAAAGCTGGGATTTGAACAACTTACCGATGCTACCTGAAAAGTTTGAAACCAAAGTAGTCGACAATATAGGCATCAAAAAACAATTTAACATTGTTAAAAGTCTGTTCGACAAAGCAAGTTTAATTATCAATTGCGGGGATGCCGGGCAAGAAGGAGAATTGATTCAGCGCTGGGTAATTCAACAGGCAAATTACAAAGGCGAAGTCAAACGTTTGTGGATTTCCTCTTTAACCACCGAAGCCATCAAAGAAGGATTTGATAATTTAAAACCTTCGGAAAACTACGACAATTTATATTATGCCGGCTTTTCAAGAGCCATCGGCGATTGGCTTTTGGGAATGAACGCCACCCGATTATACACCTTAAAACACGGCGGAAACAAACAGGTTTTATCCGTTGGACGCGTACAAACTCCCACGTTGGCGATGGTGGTAAATCGGTTTAAGGAAATTGAAAATTTTGTGCCGCAGCCTTATTGGGAACTGCAAACGCTTTACCGGGAAACGCTTTTTAATTGTGAAGAAGGCCGATTTCAAAAAAAGGAAGACGGCGAATTGCTGGCAAATAAAGTAAAAGAAAGTGATTTTGAAATTGTTTCCGTCACCAAGAAAAAAGGAAAAGAAAACGCGCCAAAACTATTCGATTTAACCGGATTGCAGGTTTATTGCAACAACAAGTTCGATTTTTCGGCTGATGAAACCCTAAAAATTGTCCAAAAATTATACGAACAAAAAGTAGTCACGTATCCGCGGGTTGATACCACATTTTTGCCCGACGACGTGTATCCGAAAGTTCCGGGAATTCTAAAAAACCTGACCGATTACCAAGTCTTGACTTCGCCTTTATTGGGAAAAAAAATAAAGAAATCGCCTTTGGTTTTTAACAGCAAAAAGGTAACCGATCACCACGCCATCATTCCAACTGGCGTTCAAAGTAATTTACCATACAGCCAGCAACAGGTTTACGACATTATTACCCGACGTTTTATCGCTGTTTTTTATGACGATTGTATTGTTTCAAACACCGCTGTTATTGGTGTTGCTGCTGATGTCACTTTTAAAACCACCGGAAAGGAAATTCTGGAAAAAGGCTGGCGGGTTGTATTTTCAAGTGGCACTGCTGAAAAATTAGAAACAGATATTCTCCCAAATTTTGTAAAAGGAGAAAAAGGTAAGCACGAACCTTCATTTCTGGAGAAAGCGACAAAACCGCCCAACTTATTTTCTGAAGCTACTTTGCTTCGAGCCATGGAAACTGCCGGAAAACAAATCGACGACGATGAATTGCGAGAATTGATGAAAGAAAATGGCATAGGAAGGCCTTCAACCCGAGCAAATATTATAGAAACGCTTTTTAAACGACAATACATCATCCGAAATAAAAAGCAAATTTTGCCAACACAAACGGGCATTCAATTGATTGATATCATCCAAAGTGAATTGTTAAAATCGGCCGAATTAACCGGACAATGGGAGAAACAATTGAAAGAAATTGAAAAAGGAAATTACAATGCCGGAACTTTCATTAAAAATATGAAAAATATGGTAGACCATCTGGTGTACGAGGTTCGGTCCGAAAAAATAACGGCGAATATTTTTCACGCTGAAACTGCCAAACCTGCTCCGAAAAAAAATACTGCAGTTTCCACCGGCATCTCCTCAGAAAAATGTCCAAAGTGCAAAAAAGGAAACATTCTCAAAGGAAAAAATGCTTATGGCTGCAGCGAATTTAAAAACGGTTGCGATTTTAGATTGCCTTATAGTTTCCGCGACAAAAAAATATCAGAAAATCAATATATTCGCCTGTTGCAAAAAAAATGTACCGTCAATTTAAAAGGTTTTAAAACCGAAAATGGCGAAACAGAAGGTTTAATTCGTTTTGATGATCAATTTAATTTGGTATTAGAGGAAAAGAAAACTTCAAAAAAGCCAACTTCAAATGAAGTTCCAGACAAAATTACTTGTCCGAAATGCCACAAAGGAACCATTTTAAAAGGAAACACCGCTTACGGTTGCAGCGATTATAAAAATGGCTGTGATTTCCGTTTCAGCTTCGATGACATCAGAAAAAAAGCGGCAGGACAACCACTTACCGCAACATTGGTTTACGCTATTTTAAATGGAAAATCCTAACAAAAATCAACCGCATCGGCATTTTATCATTTACAAGCCATTTGGCTATTTGAGCCAGTTTGCGAACAATGACATCAGCAAACACAAGAAAAAATTATTGGGTGAATTTCACAAATTTCCCGAAAAAATCATGGCCATCGGCCGATTGGATGAAAAATCGGAAGGACTTTTATTGCTCACCACCGATGGAAATATGAGTGAATTGGTGAGAAGCAGCAACGTTGAAAAAGAATATTTTGCCGAAGTTGACGGTGACATTACTTCTGAAGCCATGGAAGCACTAAAAAACGGCGTGGAAATTGGTTTTGGCGGGATAAAATATACCACAAAACCTTGCAACATTTATAAATTAAACGAAATTCCAAATCTGCCCGAAAGAGGAAAAAAATTAAGGGATAATCGGCACGGCCCAACAAATTGGGTTTCCATCATTTTAACAGAAGGAAAATTTAGGCAAGTTCGAAAAATGACTGCCGCAGTGGGATTTCCAACCTTAAGATTGGTGAGAGTTCGCGTTGGGACGATTCATATAAACGACATGAAAGTTGGGGAAGTAAAAGAAATTTTGCATCTCGACTGCGCTCGATGTGACGAGATTTGATTTTGAATGTACGAACAGGTCGCGACCTGTTCCTACTTAAAGCTATCGTAATTCTAATTTTCAACTTAAATAAAAATTTATTACCTTGTTATTCTCAAACAAAAACTAACTATTACAATGATTACACTTCAAATAAACGGAGAAAAACACAAAATTGATGTTGCTCCCGAAATGCCTTTGCTATGGGCAATTAGAGATATTGTTGGACTTACGGGCACTAAATATGGCTGTGGAATTGGCGTATGCGGCTCGTGTAAAGTGCTGCTGGACAATTCACCAGTACAATCGTGTATGATCCCCGTTTCTGCCGCAGAAGGCAAAAATGTAATCACTATTGAAGGCGTTTCAAAAAACTTACAGCTGCTGCAAGAATCTTGGACGGCGTTAAACGTTCCTCAATGCGGATTTTGTCAGCCTGGACAATTGATTGCAGCGACTGCTTTGCTAGATAAAATTAGCGACCCGACAGATGAAGATATAAATGAAGCCATGATTGGCAATATTTGCCGATGTGGCACTTACCAACGCATCAAAAATGCCATTCACCGAACTGTTGAACTTAAAAAACAAGGCTAGTTATGAATCCAATCAAAAATATAAGTCGCAGAACTTTTGTAAAAAGTGTTGGTTTGGCATCTGGCGGATTGATTTTAGCCTGCAATACTTCCGTTTTTTCAGATAAAGAAAAAGATGAAAATATAGATTTAGCCAATTTCAACCCGAATTTATTTGTCCAGTTAAATTCCGACGGAAGCTTAATTTTAATCGCTTCCCGTTCAGAAATGGGGAACGGCGTAAGAACTTCTTTAACCTCGGTTATTGCTGATGAAATGGATGCGGACTGGACCAAAGTTATCGTACAACAAGCAGTGGGTGATGCAAAATATGGAGACCAGAATACAGATGGTTCAAGAAGTATTCGTTATTTATATGAACCTATGCGGAAAATGGGCGCGATGGCGAGAGCTATGTTAATTACCGCTGCAGCGCAAACCTGGAAAGTTCCTGTGACTGAATGTACCGCCGAAAACCATGTTGTATTGCATTCAAGCGGTAAAAAAATAGCCTATGGCGATTTGGTTGAAATCGCAAAAAATTTGGAAGTTCCAACCGAACTCACCTATAAAAATCCGAAAGATTTCAAGTATATCGGCAAAAAATTAAGAGGCGTTGATACGGAAGAATATTCAAATGGAAGCGCCATCTTTGGATTGGACAAACGGTTGTCAAATATGAAATTTGCAGCCATGCAACGCTGCCCGGTAACTTTCGGCACCGTAAAATCTTTTGATAAAACTGCTGCATTAAAGGTAGCGGGCGTTATTGATGTGATTGAAATCCCGAGAATTGCAAAACCTTTTGGAACGTTGGGCGGAATCGCCGTAATTGCCTCAAATACCTGGGCGGCTTTTAAAGGAAAAGATGCCTTAAAAATTGAATGGGATTTAGGTGATAACGCAAGTTATGATTCGGAAAAATACATGAAGCAAATCACCGAAAATGTCCACAAACAGGGAAAAGTTGGCAAAGATGTGGGCATTGTTAATAAAGCATTCAAAAATGCGCATAAAATTGTGGAAAGCACCTATCAATTGCCTCATTTGGCCCACGCGCCTATGGAAGTTCCAAATGCAGTGGCTTGGGTTCAGGGTGATTCATGTGAAGTTTGGGCACCAACCCAAGATCCGCAATCTGCCAGAAAAGAAGTTGCTGATTATTTAGAAACTCCCGAAGATAAGGTGACCATCAATGTGACATTTTTGGGCGGCGGATTCGGACGGAAATCGAAACCCGATTATGTGGTGGAAGCCGTTGCGATTTCAAAAGCAATCAATGCACCGGTTCAAATTGTTTGGACCAGAGAAGATGATATCAAACACGGTTATTACCACACGGTAAGTTCGCAATATTTAAAAGCGTCGCTTGATAAGCAAGGCAATGTTACAGGCTGGCTGAATCGCTTTGCACTGCCATCAATAGTTTCCACTTTTTCACCTGGCGTTGATTATGCAGCCGGATGGGAAATTTCAAGCGCTGCCAATGTGCCATTTGACATTAAAAATATGAAAATTGAAGTCGGGCAAGCGCCTGCGCATGTAAGAATTGGCTGGTTGCGCTCGGTAATCAATATTCCTCACGGATTTTCACAAAATGTTTTTGCCGATGAATTGGCTGTTGCCGCAGGGAAAGATCCGCTGGAATTCAGGCTGAGTTTAATTGGCAAAGATCGCATCGAAGAAACCGAAGATCCTATAAAATACAATACGGCACGATTGAAAAACGTGCTAAAATTGGCTGCCAAAAATGCAAATTGGGGAAAACCGCTTCCCGAAGGCCATGCTTACGGTTTGTCGGTTCATTACAGTTTTTATTCCTATGTGGCTTCTGTGGTTGAAATTTCCATGGCTTTTAACAAAGTGAAAGTTCACAATGTTTATACGGTGATTGATTGCGGACAAACAGTGAACAAAGACACGATAAAAGCGCAAATGGAAGGTGCTGCCATTTTTGGAATGTCGTTGGCATTTTACGGGAAAATTACCGCTAAAAATGGCGCTATTGAGCAAAGTAATTACAGTGATTATAAAATGATACGGATGAATGAAATTCCGAAAGTTCACGTGGAAATTGTGGAAAGTAATGAAAATCCAACAGGTGTTGGTGAACCCGGTGTTCCTGTAATAGCTCCGGCCATTGTAAATGCCATTTTTAAATTAACAGGAAAGAGATATTACAATTTGCCATTATCGGATTATGGATTGGTTTAGGCCCCCTAGCCCCCAAAGGGGGGATTTATGAGGAAAAATTTAATAATTGAAAAATTCAACATTAAAACACCTAAAAATTCAAAGATTCAACAAATAAACAATTTAATGAACAATTGGCTCGAATTATTGCAAGAGTTTAAAATAAAAAAGCAACCTGTTGCTTTGGTTACGGTAACAAAAATTTTAGGATCGGCACCTTGTAAAGTGGCTTCAAAAATGATTGTCACCAAACAAAAAGAAATCTTTGGCACCATTGGCGGCGGCAAATTGGAATTTCAGGTGATTGATGAAGCCGTTTCTGCCATCAAAGAAAATAAAATAACAACACTTTCTTATACTTTAGGTCCGGAATTTGAGCAATGTTGCGGCGGTAAAGTAGAATTAATTATTGAACCTATGAATCAATCTCCCGAATTGTATCTTTTTGGCGCCGGACATATTGGTGTTGAATTGTGCAACGTTTTAAAAAATACGCCTTTCAATATTACTTTGCTGGATATCCGCGAAAACTGGAAAAACACTATTGAAATCGACAAATCCATTACGTTTACTGATATTGATTTCAATTTTTACAAACAATTTATCAATTGGGGACCAAATTGTTACGTTGCCATTATGACGCACGACCATAAACTGGATTTTGAAATAACTGCGTTGGCATTGCATTCGGAAACGAAATATATAGGATTGATTGGCAGTAAAACCAAAAAAAACAAATTCCATAATTTACTCAAAAAGGAATTGAATTTCGAACCCGGAATTTCTCCCGTTCATTGTCCGATTGGCTTGGATATTGGAGGATTTACGCCAAAGGAAATTGCCATCAGCATTGCTTCGGAATTGTTGAAAGAATACTATGGAAAATGAACCTGTTTTTGTGTTGCTGGCTGGCGGGAAGTCGGAAAGAATGGGCGTTGCAAAAGGCTTGCTTAAATACAAACACACATTTTGGATTTTAGAGCAACTAAGTCGCATTTCATCAGCAAAAATAAAAACAGTTTATATTGGTTTGGGTTACAACAACGGACATTATTTTGATGCGATTCCCTGGTTAAAAGATGCAATAACTGATTTTGTCGATTATCAAGGATTAAACATAAAAACAATTGTAAATCCGACTCCTGAATTGGGTTCATTTTCAACACTTCAAACAGTGTTAAAAAATATAAATTCCAATGTCGATGTGCTTTTAATGCCAATTGATGTTCCTCTTTTAAATCCGGAAGAATTAAACAACATCATTGCAGCAAAAAATAACATTGTGATGCCAAATTTTGAAGGCAAAAACGGCCATCCCATAAAAATGAATGTCAATTTTTGGAAAAATCTGGTTTCATTAAATATTTCTGATGAAAATTCGCGTTTGGATCTGCAAATCAAAAAATTAAATCCGGAAGAAATTACAATGATAAAAGTAAGCGATGCTTCATCAGTAAAAAATTTAAACACCAAAGCAGCGTGGATTTCTTACTTAAATGAAGAAGAAGAAAATTAATTCCACTATTGTGGCCTGTTCGGTGTCGAAGCAGAAGTTAGTGGGTCTATTAAAACAATAATTTAATATTTTCATAAGTATTTTCTAAGGCTAACTTAACGTCTGCCTCATTTTTAAAAACCACTTGTTCAATGCCTTCTTCCGATTGCGGTGTTAATTCACCAACAAAATCGGTATCCATCAAAAACCAATACGTTGTTTTTAAAATGGTTTTGCCTTTCTCTTGATAAATATGATAGGTGGTTTCCAAAGATTTTATGATTTGAAGATTTGTGATGCCACATTCTTCTTCAACTTCACGAATGGCGCATGCTGAAACAGATTCTCCGTTGTCTAATTTTCCTTTCGGTAAATCCCATTTATTAAAACGGTAAATAAAAAGCACTTCATTATTGGCGTTTAAAACCTTTCCTCCTGCCGCTTTTTGGCTTTTAAAACGGGATTGAAACTTTATCCAACTTTCCTCCAGATTTTCACAAAATAAAGTAATGCCAGTCAATTTTTGCTCAAAAATTTGTTCTACAATTTCATCAGCCTTAACAGTTTCAAAATGAACCAAGTTAAGATTTATTGCATTTTTCTTATTATCTGTCAAAATTATTGGACAGTCATTCACAAAAACTTTATACATTTGCGGTATGATTTTGAACAAAGATACTGCAAAAAAAACAGCTGCACTTTTGTTGCAGATAAAAGCGATTAAATTACAGCCTAATGACCCATTTACTTGGGCTTCGGGATGGAAATCGCCAATATATTGCGACAACAGAACCACGCTTTCTTTTCCTGAAATACGGACTTACATCAAAGAAAATATTGCGAAAATAATAGAACAGGAATACGGTAAACCCGATGTTATTGCAGGGGTTGCAACCGGCGCTATTGCCATAGGAATGCTGGTGGCACAACAATTAAATGTTCCTTTTGTTTATGTTAGACCCGAACCTAAAAGCCACGGCAGAAAAAATCAGGTGGAAGGATTTTTGGAAAAAAATAAAAATGTGGTGGTTATTGAAGATTTAATCAGTACCGGAAAAAGCAGCTTGAATGCGGTTAAAGCGTTGCAGGAAGAAGGCGCAAACGTAAAAGGAATGGTGGCCATTTTCTCGTATGGATTTGAAATTGCCAACGAAAATTTTAAAGAAGCCAATGTTAAATTGCACACATTAAGCAATTACGATTACTTGCTGGAGCAATCGCTCGACAATAATTATATTACCGAAAAAGAATTAGCAACACTTAAACAATGGAGAGAAAATCCTAGCGAGTGGAAACAATAAATTAAAAATTATGAACTTAGAAAGTAAAAAATCAATCGTAAATAAATCTCAGAAGGAATTTTTTGAATTTTTGACCAACCTTGAAAATTTTGAAAAATTGATGCCAGAAAATATTGACAAATTTTTAGTTGACGGAGACTCTTTTCTTTTCAGCTTGAAAGGAATGCCAGAAATAAGGCTTGTGATTAAAGAAAAAAATGAGTTTGACAAAGTGGTATTGAGTGCAGCCAGCAGCAAATTAAATTTTTCTTTGGCCACATTAATTCAGCCTGTTTCAGAAAACAGTTGTGAGTTACAATTGTTATTTGAAGGAGATTTTAATCCGATGATGGCTATGATGGTAAAAGGTCCGCTTCAAAAATTTATTGACACTTTGTCTGAAAATTCAGCAAAGTTATAACAACACAATTTTAATTAACGACCCGCAAATTTAATTTCTTTCAAATTAAATTTGCGGGTTTTTTCATTTTCTAATTCAACCTCCAATTTGCCGTCTTCACAAACATTTATAATTTTACCTAAAAAAATTAAGCCTTTATCGTCTTCAAACATTACTGGCTTTTCGAATTTATAGAGCGATTTTAAATATAAACTTTTCAATTTTTGAAACTCTTTTCGCTCAATATAATCAACAAAATTTTGAATTGAAATCACAATAGATTCCAACAAAGATTCGGTATCAAAAGAATTTCCTGTCATTTTTTTTAAGGAGGTGACTTTTCCAATAGTTGCAGGAAATTGTTCTTGGTTCACATTTAATCCAATCCCTATGACAGTTTGCTTAATGACATTGCCGGTAACTATATTTTCAATTAAAATTCCAGCAAGTTTGTCCTTCTCTGCCAAAATGTCGTTTGGCCATTTAACAAATAATGGCGAC
>JAUSOJ010000086.1 GCA_030656195.1 Lutibacter sp. | reverse complement strand
CGCCATCGATTTAATTTGGGGTTTTGGAACCTTGCATTGCTTAAGCCAGCAAATTCCTGCTTAATTCATTCTGAACTTTCAACAAGGGGTTAAAACCCCTTGCCAATATCATTGCTGCACTTCCAACATGGGGTTAAAACCCTTTGACAATATCATTGCAGTTCTTCCAACATGGGTTTTTTAACCCCTTTAAAACAAAATAAACATTGAGTTAGGGATTGCAGCGGAAAACCTTTTTAGCGGTTTTTCACCGATAAAAAGTTTGTAACGAAAAGCCCGACCCGCCAGCTGGGCGGGAAACTCCCAAAATATTATTTGACTTAAATTGCTTTTATTAAAACATTTAAACACAAATATTTTAGGCTTTCATAATTTTTTAACTCATTTTTGGCTATAAATTGACAGCAATATTTTTTTTGCGAAGAAATATTTCACTCATAATTTCCTTTAACAACAATCAATTATATTACTAATAACCAGTTAGTTATGTTATTTTAAATCGTTTTTAAATTTAGACTTAATAAAAATAATTTTAAATCATAGGGAAATAACCCTTAAAAGGCGGTACTTTTGTTGGTCATAAAACCAAAAAGTTTGTCCATAACAGCCATAGAATTAGAAGAGAGAAAAGCCGGTAAAGATCTTTACAGCTACCAAAAAGAAGCAATTAACAAAATTTTTAAATGCTTTGAGGATAAGCCGGATGATTACCATTTGTTATTTCAATTGCCTACGGGCGGCGGGAAAACGGTGATCTTTTCTGAAATTGTGCGACAATATTTGAAGCATCACAACAAAAAAGTATTGGTGTTAACGCATCGGATTGAATTGTGCAAGCAAACTTCGACGATGTTAACCGAATTTAACGTTAACAACAAGGTCATTCACAGCAAAGCAAATTTAGACGATCAGGAAAATTACAGCTGTTTTGTGGCGATGGTGGAAACTTTGAATAACCGTTTAAATGACGACAAGCTTGATATTTCTGATGTTGGTTTGGTGATTATTGATGAAGCGCACTACAATTCCTTCACAAAACTCTTTAAATTTTTCGACAAATCGTTTTTTCTGGGCGTTACCGCAACGCCATTAAGTTCGAATATGCAATTGCCGATGAACGACAATTATGATGAATTAATTGTTGGGGAAACGATAGAATCATTGATTCAAAATGAATTTTTATCGAGTGCAAAAACATTTTTATACAATGTTGGATTAACTTCCCTTGTGGTTGGCGCCAATGGCGATTATACGGTAAAATCGTCCGAAGATTTGTACTCCAACAATGATATGCTGGGCAAATTATTGTCGGCTTATGAAGAGCATTCCAAAGGAAAGAAAACATTAATTTTTAACAATGGAATCAGCACTTCACTGCACGTTTACGAAATGTTTAGGGCGGCGGGTTACACCATTGCGCACCTGGACAATACCGCCACAAAAAAGGAAAGAGAACTTATTTTAAAGTGGTTTAAAAAAACACCAAATGCCATTTTAACTTCGGTAAGTATTTTAACCACCGGTTTTGATGAACCTACGGTTGACACTATTATTTTAAACAGGGCCACAAAATCGCTGACGTTATATTATCAGATGAT
>JAUSOJ010000081.1 GCA_030656195.1 Lutibacter sp. | reverse complement strand
GGTAACCATGGAAAGAGTTACAGAGCATTTGGGTGTTGATGAAGAAGTGAGCAGTTTTGTGTTGCCAATTGGCGCCACAATAAATATGGACGGCACCAGTTTGTATCAGGCTGTGGCAGCGGTTTTTATCGCTCAGGCTTTTGGCATGGATTTGTCTTTAGGTGTGCAATTGGGAATTATTGTGACCGCAACATTGGCAAGCATTGGTTCGGCGGCAGTGCCTGGAGCAGGCATGGTGATGCTGGTGATTGTTTTGGCGCAAGCCGGAATTCCGGAAGCTGGCTTGGCATTGATTTTTGCCATTGACAGGCCTTTGGATATGTGCAGAACAACAGTTAACGTAACCGGAGACGCAACTGTCTCCATGATTGTTGCAAAATCACTGGATAAACTTCACGACCCTGAGGTAAAAAATTGGGACGATAATTATAAAATTTAACCGCAATTGCTGCTGTTCTTTACTTTTAATTTCATTAAAAAAAACGCTTTTTAAACGACATTTAAATTTATTTTTATTGTTGGGAATTTACTATATTTCGAAGATTTTTAAACTGGTTAAATGAAACGAGCGATACAAATTTCGAAACACAAAATACTTATTAATAGCGAACCTGCCTGTCTGGCAGGCAGGCCAGCCTACCTGATGGCAACACCTGTTACCAATTAAAAATAAAATTTAAAAAGATGAAAAAAATAGCATTGCACTGGCAAATATTGCTGGGAATGGTTTTGGGTGTTTTAGTTGGACTCATCATGACTCAATTTGAAGGAGGGAGCGAAATTGTCAGGGATTGGATAAAACCTTTGGGTACCATTTTTATCAATTCATTAAAACTCATTGCAGTGCCATTAATTTTGGCTTCGCTTATAAAGGGTGTTTCCGATTTAAAGGATATTTCAAAACTTTCCAAAATGGGCGGGCGAACCATTGGGATTTATATTATTACCACTGTAATTGCAGTGTCTATTGGGTTATTGTTGGTTAACATTATTAAACCAGGAGCTTCTATTTCTGAAAATACCCGACAAGAATTGGTACAAAACTATAGCGAAGATGCTGATAAATATAAACAAGAAGCATCAAAACAAAAGGAAAGCGGTCCGTTGCAGGCACTCGTAGAAATTGTTCCTGATAATATTTTTGGCGCAGCTTCAGAAAATAAGAATATGCTACAGGTGATATTTTTTGCCATCTTTTTTGGTGTCGGTTTAATTTTAATTCCAGAGAAAAAATCAAAACCAGTAAAAAAATTCTTTGATGGTTTTAATGAGGTCATCCTCAAAATGATAGATCTCATTATGCTTGCGGCACCCTACGGCGTTTTTGCCTTGTTGGCGGCTTTGGTGGTTGAATCTCCGAGCATAGATTTGTTTAAAGCCCTTATTTGGTATGCATTTACCGTTATTTTAGGTTTGTCACTTATATTGGCTTTTTATACTTCGATGGTATGGATAATCACTAAAAAAACGCCATCATACTTTTTTAAAGGAATTTCGCCTGCACAATTATTGGCTTTTTCAACCAGCAGCAGCGCAGCAACTTTGCCGGTAACGATGGAAAGAGTTACAGAACATTTGGGTGTTGATGAAGAAGTGAGCAGTTTTGTGTTGCCTATTGGCGCCACTATAAATATGGATGGGACTAGTCTGTATCAGGCTGTAGCAGCAGTTTTTATCGCACAGGCTTTTGGCATGGAATTGTCTTTATCGGTACAATTAGGGATTATTGTTACCGCAACATTGGCAAGCATTGGGTCGGCGGCAGTGCCAGGCGCAGGCATGGTGATGTTGGTGATTGTTTTGGCGCAAGCCGGGATTCCGGAAGCCGGTTTGGCATTGATTTTTGCCATTGACAGGCCTTTGGATATGTGCAGAACAACCATAAATGTTACAGGAGATGCAGTGGTTTCAATGGTAGTTGCAAAATCATTGGGGAAACTTGACAATCCTAAGGTAAAAGATTGGGATGACCATTATCCGAAAGCATAATGATGCACGGTTAATCCAAAAATCTATTTCTTAATTTTACGGAAGGAATCAGGCAACTTTCCCTTTTGCCAAACCAGCGATAACGGTTTTTTGCAATAATATCGTAAACCCAGTCCCGAAAAATTTTCGGCACTATAATAAAAGCGTAAAAAGCCTTATATCCGCCATCTAAACGTTTGGCGATTTTAAGTGCTGCCGTTGATTTATCATATACTTTTTGGCCTTCAACTAATATAACGGTATTTGCATCCAAATTTTTCAAATTGAAATGTAACAATATTTCTTTTGCGGCGTCTGATTGAAATGAGGCAAATAAAAACTGTTCTTTTTTGTCGTGTTTGATCACAAAATTTACCGATGCATTGCAAAGGTTGCAAACACCGTCAAAAAAAATAATTGATTTGTTTTCAAAATTGTCCATAAAGCAAAATTATTGATTTAAAATGAAAGTATCTTTTAACTTAATATTAATAATCACGCCCACCAACAATTTTTAAATTTGTTAAAACATTAACCAAATGATCAAGATTGAAAAACTTCATAAATCTTATCCAATAGGAAAAGGTTCTCTCCATGTGTTAAAAGGCTTGGATTTACATATTAAAGAAGGTGAATTTGTATCGATAATGGGTTCTTCCGGTTCCGGAAAATCTACGCTGTTAAATATTGTTGGTTTGCTGGACGGCCACGACACCGGAAAATATTATTTGAACGGACAATTAATAGAAAATTTAGATGAGAAAAAAGCAGCAATTCTTCGAAATAAATTTTTAGGTTTTGTGTTCCAATCCTTCAATCTGATCAATTATAAAAGTGCTTTGGAAAATGTTGCATTACCGTTATATTATCAAGGAATAGGAAGAAAAGAAAGAAATAAAATCGCCTTGCAATTTCTAGATAAGGTTGGTTTAAAAGACCGGGCAGAACATTTACCAAGTGAACTGTCGGGTGGTGAAAAACAACGTGTTGCCATTGCACGTGCTTTGGTTACCAATCCAAAAGTTGTTTTGGCCGATGAGCCAACAGGTGCTTTGGATTCAACTACCACACATTCTGTCATGGAATTGTTAAAAGAAATCAATCGCGAGGGAATGACCGTTTTTGTAATTACCCACGAGGAGGATGTTGCAGCAGAAACCGACAGAATAGTTAGGTTGAAAGATGGCGTGATCATTAGTGATGAAAAAGTGAATAAAAAAGTAAACGTATAAATTATGTTCGATTTAGATCGTTGGCAAGAAATTTTTCAGACCATTAGCAAAAACAAACTGCGAACTGCACTTTCTGGTTTTACCATTGCATTTGCCATTTTATTGTTTACGCTGTTATTTGGGATAGGAAATGGATTGAAACATACTTTTGAAAAACAATTTGCGGGAGATTCCCAAAATTCAATCTATATAAGATCTGGAAATACCACAAAACCTTATAAAGGATTGCAAAGCGGAAGACAAATCCAATTCAGAAATGATGATTCTAAATTTATCAATGAAAAGTTTGAAGATGAGATTCAATTTTTTAGTCCAAATATCGAACGATTTGCCCAAGCATCATACAAAGGAGAGCAAAATCAATATACAGTAAGAGGCGTTTATCCTGATTATCTGCCTTTGGAATCGGCAGTGATTGAAAAAGGAAGATTTTTGAGCGTGCTGGACATCAAAAACAAAGGAAAAGTAATTGCCATAGGAAGATTGGTAGAAAAAGATTTGTTCGGAAATTTATCGGCAATGGGAAAAAATATT
>JAUSOJ010000080.1 GCA_030656195.1 Lutibacter sp. | reverse complement strand
GTTGAATCCACTTCGATAATCTCCCTTTTTTGAACCAATTCATTTTCAAATGCTGCTACTGATGCTTCGTAAAAAGGATTTTCAGTCGCTTCTCCAAAACCGGAATATCCGTTTTCCTGAAGTTCAACAATAAGTGAAGGAATTTCAGTTCTGGTGCCTCTTGAAATGGTAAAAGGATGTTTTAATTGCAGTTTGTAGGATCTTATGATTAACTTCATTTTTGTATAAGTGCTTCTCTTAAAATAGTGATGGGATGTTTGGAATTTCTGTTGGTTCCGTCCTTTATTTGATGTCTGCAACTTGTCCCCGCGGCTGCAATTACGGTGGTGTTTTCGGTATTTCTGATTTTAGGGAACAAGGTGTCTTCCCCAACTTGCATACTCAAATTATAATGCTCTTTTTCATACCCAAAAGATCCTGCCATACCGCAACATCCAGAATTAATGATAGTTACATTGTAATTTTTCGGAATAGAAAGCATTTTGAAAGTTGGTTCTGTGCTGCTCAACGATTTTTGCTGACAGTGGCCGTGGATTTTCAGGGTTTTATTTTTTACGGTAAAACTTTGGGAAGTAATCTTATTTTTTTCAAATTCTTGTTTGATGAATTCCTCAATGGTAAAGGTGTTATCTGCAATGTTTTTTGCAGCCGTTTTGTCATCAGCCAATCTTAAATATTCATCCCTGAAAGTTAAGATTGCGGAAGGTTCAATGCCTACCAAGGGCGTTTCTTTTGTAATCAATTCTTTAAAAAAGTTTACGTTAAAATTCGCTTTTACTTTTGCCTCATCCAAAAAACCTTTTGAAATAAAGCCTCGTCCGCTTTCTTCGTGTTGGGTGATGTTTACTTTGTAACCCAGTTTTGTGAGCAATTCAATGGTGTCAATTCCAATATTGGCATCGTAATAATTGGTAAATTCATCTACAAAAAGATAGATTTCCCCAAATTTATTGGGTTGCTTTGCCAAACGGTTTTTATTTTTCTGATGCCATTTAAAAACGGTGGTTGTTGCCAATTTAGGAATACTTCTTTCTGTGGCAATTCCGATGAGTTTTTTGGTGAGTTTGGTGTTTAAAACCAAGTTTGTTAAAGTGGGAGCGAGGCTGCCCAGTTTGTTGTATTTTACGTTATTGGCAAATAATTTGGTTCTGAAAGGAACTTTATTTTCTTTGTAGTACTGGTATAAAAACTCTGCTTTTAAGGCAGCAACATCCACATTGCTCGGACATTCGCTGGCACATGCTTTGCAACTCAGACACAAATCGAAAACATCGTACAATTCTTTGTGGTTAAATTTATTTTCTTCCTCAGAATTGGTTAGAAATTCACGCAAAGCATTGGCGCGAGCTCGCGTGGTGTCTTTTTCGTTTCTGGTTGCACGGTAACTCGGACACATGGTTCCGCCGGCCGAAGGCAATTTTCTGCAGTCTCCCGACCCATTGCATTTTTCCGTTGCCCGAAGAATCCCTAAACTATCCGAAAAATCCAGAATAGTTTCAATTTCTGACTCTGAACGGTCAATTTCGTAACGCAAACTTTCGTCCATCGGAAAAGGATCTGTAATTTTTCCCTTGTTAAAAATATTGTTGGGGTCGAAAGTATGTTTGATGCGTTTTAACAATTCATAATTTTTTTCTCCGATCATCATCGGAATAAACTCAGCGCGAACAATGCCATCGCCGTGTTCACCGCTAAAAGAACCGCCGTATTTTTTGACGAGTTGTGCTGTTTTTGTGGTTATTTCCCTAAATAAAACAACATCCGCTTTTTTCTTTAAATTCAACATCGGACGCAAATGCAATTCTCCGGCTCCGGCGTGTGCGTGATAAACGGTTTCTTGTCCGTATTGAGCCATCATTTTCGTAAATTCTGCAATGTAATTTGGTAAATCGTTTACATCAACCGCAGTGTCTTCAATGCAGGCAACCGCTTTATCATCGCCCACAATGCTGCCCAGCAGTCCCAATCCGGCTTTGCGAAGTTCAATGGCTTTATTGATGTTGTTTCCAACCAATTTAGGAAAGGAATATCCCATATTATTTTCCTTTAAATCGGCGATTAGTATATCTGCCAGTTTATTGGATTCGGCATCAGAATCGGTGCAGATTTCCAGCATCAACAACGCTTTTGGATCACCTTCCACAAAAAACCTGTTTTTGAGTTGCTCCCGATTGTTTTTGGTGCAATCCAAAACGGTTTTATCCATCAATTCACAGGTATACAAATTGTGTTTCATGGCGATAACCACCGCTTCCAGGCTCTCCTGAATGCTGTTGAAATGCGCGACAACCATGATGTTTTTTGCAGGTGGCAAATCGTTTAGCTGAATCGTAATTTCGGTTGTGAAAGCCAAGGTTCCTTCACTTCCTGTAAGCAAAGTTGCCAAATTAACCGTGTTTTTTGTACCGCCAAAAAGTTCAAAATTCAACAAAGCATCAACGGCGTAGCCATTATTTCTGCGGTGGATTTCTTTTTTTGGAAATTCCTTTAAAATTTCTATTTGATTTTCTTCGTTGGAAAGTTCATTGAAAACAGTTTGATAAATCCTGTTTTCTAAAGTGCTTCCATTTCTTTTTTGATTGAATTCGGTAATATTTACTTCATTAAAAACGACTTCAGAACCATCGCTTAAAATGGTTTTCAGTTCAAGAACTTTGTCGCGCGTTACGCCGTATTTGATGGAAGTTGTCCCCGATGAATTGTTGCCAACCATACCGCCAATCATACACCGGTTGCTTGTTGAAGTGTTTGGGCCGAAAAACAATCCGTAAGGTTTTAAGAAAATATTGAGCTCATCTCTTATGATTCCGGGTTGAACCGTCACTGTTTTTTGATGCTCGTCAAAACCCAGAATATTTGTGAAATGTTTGGAAACATCCACAATTAGTCCGTCTCCAACACATTGGCCTGCCAAAGATGTTCCGGCAGTTCTCGGAATAAGCGTGATGTTATTTTTGGTGGCGAAATGTATAATTTTTTTTATATCGTCATTGTTTTTCGGATAGGCAACGCCCAAAGGAATTTTCCGATAAACAGAAGCGTCGGTCGCATAAATGCTTTTATGCAAATTGTCAAAATACAACTCGCCATCAAGGATATTTGAAAGTTCTTCCAGATTTATATTGGTTAAAAACATTATTTTGATTACGATTTACGCCCTTAAACTGTACTTCGGCTATGCTCAGCAACCACGCTAAGGGTGACAGATTTACGATTATTTTCCTTTCGATGCCTAAATAACGTTGACCTTTAACTTCGGTCTTCGGACTTCGGACTTCTGACATTTTTTAACTTCTAATATTTAATATCTAATATTTTTCCTTCAACTTATATTTCAAAAACAACGCCGCTGCTGTGGTCTTTATTTGCGCCTGTGACACTTTTTAAACAATTATTTTTGCCTTCGTCTTTTAAAAAGCCGAGCAGCGCAAAGACCAAAGCTTCTTTATAATTGATGATGCTTTCTTCGGGAATTATTAATTGTGTTTTTGTGTGCGATTGCAATCTTTCTATCAAAAAAGTATTGAAAGCGCCACCACCGGTAACCAGCATTGTTTTTTCGGAATCTGAGGCTATTTTTTTTGAAATTTGAATGGCAACGTGTTCCACAAATGTTCTTAAGATGTCTTTTGTGCTGAGGTTGTGCTTATCAATCATCGGGAAAATGGTTTCCGTCACAAATTCGTATCCTAAAGATTTTGGTTTGGCATCATTATAAAAAGCCAAAGAATTTAATTCCCTCAATAAATCATTTTCGATATTTCCTTCGGAAGCAATTTTGCCCTTATCGTCATATTCCAAATTTAAAGTAGCGACATAATGATTCAAAACAATATTTACCGGACAAATATCAAAAGCGATTCGCTGTTGGTTTTTGCGGAATGAAATATTTGAAAATCCACCCAAATTTAGGCAATAATCGTACTCGGAAAATAACAATTCATCGCCAATTGGCACCAACGGCGCTCCTTGTCCGCCCAAAGCAACATCCTGAATCCTAAAATCGCAAATGGTTTTTATGCCGGTAATTGCGGTTATTTGAGGTCCGTTTCCAATTTGAAAGGTATATTTTTCAGCAGGATTGTGGAAAATGGTATGTCCGTGAGAAGCGATAAAATCAATTACTGTGATATTATTTTCTGAAATGAATTTTGAAATTATATTTCCTAAATGTGTGCCATAATCGGTATCTAGTTTCACCAATTTTTCACCCGATAAATGAAAGCCTTCTTTTAATGCCGATTTCCATTCTTTGCTATAGGAAACAGTTTCCGACATTAATATTTCGAAGCGATAGTTTTCCGAAGCGTTTATTTTTACATAAACTAGATCAAGGCCGTCCAATGAAGTCCCGCTCATTACACCAACAATATATTTGGTTGTATTCTTCATTTTTTTGGTACAATTATCAAGCAACCAAAATACTAAAAAGTTTTATGATAAAGTGGCTGAAATCTTATAAAGTGGGGCAAATACTTATAAAACAGGAACAATTTAATTTTACTCTGTGAAACTTTGCGTTGTAGTTAAATTAAAAAAATAAATATGCAGAATTGTAACGGGTTTTTTAACAACTTTACTGGTTGATTTAGATGTATTTGCATATTCTATGATAAAAACCAAGTAAAAAATTATAAAAAATCAATTAAAACAAAATTAGTATTTAACCGCAATTCCGATAGCTATCGGGACGCAAAGAAAATTCGCAAAGCCCGCAAAAAATTCCTCATTTTAAAATTCTAAAATCGTAGCTCAAAAATCTCAAATCATTTGCGTTAGGGATTGAAGGGGAAAACCTTTTTGGCGGTTTTTCAGCGAAAAAAGTTTGGAACGAAAAGCGCGACCCGCCAGTTGGCGGGGAACGCCCACCGAAAAGGCGGGCAGGCCCAAATTTTTATAAATTGTTGTTGAATGGAGCTTAAAAAATTAAAGCGTATCGCCATCTTTAACCGCGATGCCCAAATGCTGGAATAAATTGATATAGTACCATTTTATTCTTTTTGTATGGTCTAAGCCACCTTCGGCCAATATGGGAAATGCAAACATTTTTTTTTCTTCCACTTTATTCACTTTTGAAACTCTGGTGTTATTGTTCGCCAAATAAATTTTAGTGTTGGAACCGCCTTTTTTAAAATTGAGTAAAATGCCGCCTAAATCACCTTTTTTAGTGGCTTTATACAGGCTGATGCTGCTAACGTCCTTTGGATCTATCTCAGTAACTTTTCTGAATTTAAAAGGCGCGGAGTAATTTTTATAAAGCAGCAATTTGTTGGTTTGTGAGTTGTAAGCAATGGTATTGCTGAACAGGTTATTGGGAGCGCCTGCGTTGTTTTCAATCCAATTTGAAGTTTCTTCGAGGGTTTGCGAATAACCAAATTGACTTGCAATTAAAAGACAAATAAGAAAAATTTTGTTTTTCATGGGGTAAATAATATTTAATTCAATTAAAAAAAAGTATAAAAAGAGGGTTTAAATTATACTTTTAAAAACCTGCTGTGTGCAGACAAAGTAAATAACATAATTATTGAAATTTTATTATGCGAGGAGAAAAAAAATAGTGGAGACGCCGGGAATCGAACCCGGGTCCAAACAAGCAACCAAAATACTTTCTACATGTTTATTTTTCGTTTGGTTTTCGACTTAAAGCTGACCGAAAACAGCCCACTTTAAGCTTAGTTTCTTAAGTTTCAAAATGCCAACGAAACAATGGCAAATCTATGTTAACTTTTACGATGCCTCTTTATTGACCGCCGCTAACCAAGGCTTTCAAGAGACATTCAGCTTTCACACCTAGTGTGACAAGGCTCATCCTACTGTGATTCGGATTAAGCAGCTAAAGCGTAGTTATCTTCGCCGTTTAAATTTTTGAAATTGAGATTTACGAGTGCTATTTCATTACTCGACATGCTTATACCTTAATTGACCTTGCAGTCAAAACCAGTCGTCCCCAATAAATCAAAGAACCAAATTCTTCTAAGAAGAATGCAAATGTATAAAAATTCAATCAGATTATTGTTTGTAATATCCTATAATTCCTGATACCTTTGAAGCAAATCTTATACCAATATTACATTATGAAGATAGGAATCCTTAAAGAACGGAAAAATCCGCCCGACAGAAGAGTTGTTTTATCACCTAAAAAATGTGCGGAACTTTTAAAATTATATCCTCTGCTTGAAATCAAAGTTGAAAGCTCTGACACACGTTTTTTTAGGGATGAAGATTATAAAAATGAGGGAATTGAAGTTTGTGAGGATGTATCGGATTGTGATGTTTTGCTGGGCGTAAAAGAAGTGCCGATTGACAGTTTAATTGCGAATAAAAAATATTTTTTCTTTTCACATACCATCAAGAAGCAAAAACACAACCGTGATTTATTAAGGGCTATTTTGGCTAAAAATATTGCGTTGTATGACAATGAAACCATTGTTGACAAAAACAATAGCAGGTTGGTGGCTTTTGGGATTTATGCCGGTTTTGCCGGTGCGTACAATGCTTTTAGAACATACGGATTAAAATTTAATTTATTTAATTTACCAAAAGGAGAAGAACTACACGATCAAAAAATGTTGATTGAGGAATTGAAAAAGTTGAAATTACCGGCCATTAAAGTCGTTTTAACCGGAAAAGGAAGGGTAGGAAATGGCGCAAAAGAAATGTTGGACGGCATGAAATTACGCGAAGTTACCGTTGATGAATTTTTGACCCAAACTTTTGAGGAGGCGGTTTATGTGCAAATTGATGTGTTGGATTACAACAAAAGAAAAGACGGCATTGTAAAAGATGCAAACGATTTTTTCAACAATCCACAAGAATATGAAAGTGATTTTATGCGCTTTGCCAAAGTTGCCGATTTGTATATTGTTGGCCATTTTTACGGTATTGGAGCTCCTTATATTTTCACAAAAGAAGATGCCAAATCACCCGATTTTAAAATAAAAGTGGTGGCCGACATCAGCTGCGATGTTGATGGACCAGTGGCAACCACCATTCGTTCTTCCACCATTGCCGACCCAATTTATGGGTACAATCCAAAAACGGAACAAGAAGTAAATTATATGGATAAAGATGCCATTGCCGTAATGGCGGTTGATAATTTGCCTTGCGAATTGCCAAAAGACGCTTCGGAAGGTTTTAGTGAAAATTTTGCAAAATATGTGATTCCGGCTTTTTTCAATAACGATAAAGATGGCGTAATGCAAAGAGCAAAAATGGCTGAAAACGGAAAGCTTACGGAACGATTCAGCTATTTACAAGATTTTGTTGATGGAAAATAATCAGCGACATTTACTTGAGCAACTGGCAAACACCAAAATGCCTTATGGAAAATATAAAGGGAAATATTTAATTGATTTGCCTGAATTTTATTTGGTTTGGTATCGCAACAAAGGATTTCCGCAGGGTAAACTTGGGGAAATGATGCACTTGGTTTATGAAATTCAGTTAAACGGATTGGAAGATTTGGTGAGAAGACTTAAAGTTTGAAAAAGCCCCCTAACCCCCGAAGGGGGGACAGAGCGTTTAAAAAATGTTCAATGAACATTTTTAGCGATAGGGCCAGACGGCGCGTTGGGCTTTAAAAGTTAAATATTAGATATTAAAAGTTAAAAGTTAAAAGTTTTTTTATAATTTCTTAACAAGCTCCCTTTCCTATGGAAAGGGCTGGGGATAGGAGAAAATCAGAAACCAAAAAAACCAATAAATAAAGCCTTTATCTTTTGTAATTAAAATAAATAAGGCCATAAACAATATGGCAAACGCCAAAGGCAAATCCCCACAGATAAAAAGCCATAAACGGGAATACGATTGCAAAAATACCGAGGATTATGAAAACAAATCCCAAAATGGCAGTAGCGCCAAAAGTCTGTTTGTTTGATAAAACCCCTGCCATTCCATAAAGTATCATAGAAGCTGGAATTACAAGCTTAATTTGTCCTTTAGCCATTATAAAATATAAAATAATTCCGCCAATCAGCAAAAGAACCAAATAAAAGCGTCGAATTTTTTTGGCTTTAAAATCCCATTTTCTCAAATAGATTTTTTTTCTTCTTCTCTTATTAATTAATATGATTGTAAAATAGGCAATTAAAATATAGAGAAAAGAGATGCCAAAAATCAGGATTTCAAAAAAAGAAATAGGCAACAAAGAAACGCCAGACGAGCCGGAAGCGTATTGCGACAATAAAAGATGAATTCCAAAAATGAAAATTAAAGAAAATACACCTAAAAAAATCCCGGTGATTCCTCTTAATGATAAGTTATGAATTTTTTTATTCAATCTTTCTGTAAATTTAGCAAAAGCTAAAACTACGAAAAAAAACTGTTTAAAAATTATAACTTTTCAACAATGAAATGTTATTAACTAATTAAAATTTAACACCACTTAAGTTTAAATATTCAATAATTTTATAGCTCGATTTTATACAACCATAAACCTACTTAAAAATGACAGAAGAATTAGTGTTCCCAAAAACCTTTACTTATAACGATTTGTTAAAGAGTAATTTAGCGTATTTTAAGGGAGATGAGCTTGCAGCGACAACGTGGATGAATAAGTATGCAATGAAAACCAAAACAGGTGAGTTTTTAGAGTCTACGCCTAACGATATGCATCAACGGATGGCTGTGGAATTTGGCCGCATCGAAAAGAAATATCAGGAAGGTGAAAAGAAAGGGGAAGGGCTATCGGAATATGGAAAAAATCGAGAATTTTTGTCAGAAAAAGCTATTTTTAATTTATTTAAAGATTTCAAATATGTGATTCCGCAGGGAAGCGTCATGTCTTCTTTGGGAAATAATAACGTAATTGCCTCATTGTCTAATTGTGTGGTTGTTCCGCCAGTTTTTGATTCTTATGGAGGAATATTTCATACAGATCAGCAATTGGCGCAATTGTTTAAAAGACGATGTGGTGTTGGGGTGGATTTATCTAATTTAAGGCCAGGCGGAGCGCAAGTTTCCAATGCTGCGGGAACCACAACCGGCGCGGTTTCATTTATGAACCGTTTTTCAAATACCACCAGAGAAGTTGCCCAAAACGGAAGAAGAGGTGCGTTAATGCTTACGATGGATATTGCGCATCCTGATATTGAAGATTTTGTAACCATCAAACAGGATTTGACCAAAGTGACCGGAGCCAATATTTCTATCCGCTTGTCCGATGAATTTATGGTTGCCGTGGTTAATGATGACGATTTTACCTTACGTTGGCCAATTGACAGCAAAACGCCAACCTATAAAAAAGTAATTAAAGCAAGATCGCTTTGGGATGTTATTATTTCTTGCGCCCATAATACCGCTGAGCCGGGTTTGATATTTTGGGACCGTCAGCATTTCTATTCAACATCTTCCATTTATCCAGGATTTAAAAACAGTTCGACAAATCCTTGTTCGGAAATTGCCATGCAAGGTGGCGACAGCTGTCGTTTAATCGCCATTAATTTATACAGCTTTGTTGAAAATCCATTTACGGAGAAAGCAAAGTTCGATTTTAAGAAATTCTATGAAGTGGTGTATGAATCGCAACGTTTAATGGATGATTTGGTGGATTTGGAATTGGATGCCGTCAATAAAATTTTCAATAAAATAATGCACGATAAAGAGCCTGATGAAATAAAGCAGGTTGAAATAGATACTTGGAAATTATTATATAAAACAGGTAAAAAGGGCAGAAGAACAGGTTTAGGATTTACTGCTTTGGCCGATGCCATGGCGGCTTTGGGCAAAAAATTTGACACCGATGAAGCGATTGCGGTTGTTGATGAGATTATGAAAACCAAATTGAGAGGTGAGTTCGACAGCAGCATTGATATGGCAATTACCCGCGGCAAATTTGAGGCATTTAACCCTGAAATAGAAAATTTTTCAGAATTTGTGCAAATGATGGAAAAAGAATTTCCCGATGTTTATGCTCGAATGATGAAATACGGAAGAAGAAATATTTCCATCAGTACCGTAGCACCAACAGGAAGTTTAAGCATGCTGGCACAAACATCATCGGGCATTGAGCCGGTTTATTTATTGTCGTACAAACGAAGAAGAAAGGTAAATCAGGACGATACAAATGCCAAAGTTGCCTATGTTGATGATATGGGCGATGCGTTTGAGGAATTTGAAGTATATCATCCAAAATTAAAACAATGGATGGATGTTACCGGAAAAACGGACATAAATGAAAGTCCGTACAGCGGTTCAACAGCTCCTGAAATCGATTGGAAAAAACGGATTGAAATGCAATCTTTGGTTCAAAAATATACCACACATTCCATCAGTTCAACCATAAATTTGGCCAGTGATGTTCCGGTTGATTTGGTTGGTGATATTTATATTGAATCTTGGCGAAAAGGCTTAAAAGGAATTACGGTATACAGAGATGGTTCTCGAAGCGGAATTTTAATCGCAAATGATACCAAAAAAGCTGATAAAAAGCCAGATTGCTACGCAGAAACTGTTTTTCCAAAGCGTCCTAAAAAGATTGCTGCAAAAGTAGTGCGTTTCCAAAATGATTATGAAAAATGGGTTGCCGTTGTTGGTTTAATAAACAACAGACCTTATGAAATATTTACAGGAAAAATTGAAGATGCGTTTCTTCTGCCTGCTTGGCTGGAAGAAGGCTGGGTCATTAAAAACAGAGATAAAAACGGGGAATCCCGTTACGATTTTCAATTTTTGGATAAAGATGGGTATAAAGTGACTTTTGAAGGACTGTCTCGTACTTTTGACAAAGAATATTGGAATTATGCCAAATTAATTTCCGGTGTATTGCGTCATGGAATGCCAATTCCTTATGCCGTTGATTTAATCAATAATTTAAATATGTATGATGAAAATATCAACACTTGGAAAAACGGAATTGCACGTGCATTGAAGCAATTTGTGGAAGACGGAACTCAGGCAGTTGATAAAAAATGCCCTGAATGTGGTGATCCCGACGGATTAATTTATGAAGAAGGCTGTTTGAAATGCAAAAATTGCGGACATACCAAATGCGGATAATCATTTTTTGAAAAACTAAAAAAGCGACAAAATTTAAAATTTTGTCGCTTTTTTTATGAATAAAACTGAATATTATTTTAAATTTTTTACCACTTTATTTTTTTTGCCATATTTTCTTTTGTACCACATCCATATGCCCGTGAAGCCTATAAGCAAAAGTGAAATTCCAATTAAATCAATCCAAACCCACATACTTCCTTCCCCAAAAAAAGCTTTACCGGTATGAATGTCCAAAACAAGTTTTTCCAATGTTAGTTTTTGAATATAGCTTTCATTTTCAACAGCAGAAGTGAAGGCGAGTAAGTTTTCTTTCCCTACTTCTGATGAAATTTTACTGGACTCCCATGTTTTTCCTAAATCATTACTTCGATGAAAACCATGCTTTCCTTCAGAGGCAGTCACTATTTTATTATGAATGTTAATGCCATGAAAATCACCTTTTTTAAGAAGTTTGGCGATGCTGTTTTCTGAAAGAAACAACCCGTCTTTTGAAGCAATCCATAATTGATTGTCAATAAATTGAAGGTCGCGAATTTCTATTCCTTCGGTTCCTTTAACAATAGAAAGCTTTTTGTCTTCTTCAACAACAACGCCTAATTTTGATGCATAATAGGTTTTGTTGCTGTCAATAACCACCTCCTTAACATCATTTAAATAAAGTTTAATATCTTCATTAGAACCATAACCCGGCAGCCAACCTGCATTAACTGCAATATCTTTTGTGCCCAATCCTTTTTCATGCGCAATTAAAATTGCGGTAATTGAAACCAGAATTATTGGAATTGTGATAATTATTCCTAACCACATGTGCCAGTTAAAGAATTGTTTACGCCAGTTTGTTTTTTTAGTTTTGTTCATAGTTTAATAATTAAAATTGCCATCTTAAACCGGCACTAATGATGGTACCTGGTGTGTTTTCAGTTTTTCTCTCAATCTGTACAATCGTGTTTTTTGTTTTTTCTTTCTTCAAAGTATCAAAAACATCTGAAACTCTGAAACTGAAAAAACCGTTTGTAAAAAGTTGTTTTTCCAATCCTAAATCGGTAAACCAAATCGTTTTTTCTTGTTCCTGTTTGGTTTCTTTTGGGCCAACTACATTGGTAACAACTTGGATATTTATATTTTTTGGCAATTTAAAATCGTGAATGGATTTAAAAGTCCAATCGGTTTGATCTTTTAACGCATCACCATTAAAACTGGAATTGTCTTTAATCTCCGACCAAAACTTGGAATAGTTTATATTTATATTATACCATTTTGTTGCTTTTAAACCAATTAAAAACTCTGTGCCTGATGAAACTGCTTTGTTTAAATTGGTAAAACTTTCAATTGTGACTCCTGTTTCGTTTGTGGAAATACTTTTTTGAATTAAATCACTGATGTTTCTATGAAAAACATTGACGCCAAAATTTAACGTTTTAATTTCATTGAAATAACCCAATTCATAGGCCCAGGCTTTTTCTGGCTTTAAATCGGGGTTTCCAATTTTTATTTCTGTGCTGCTTTTTACTTCTTCAAAAGGATTCATATCATTATAAGCAGGTCTTCTTACTCTTCTTCCGACTGATGATTTTAAATAGCTTTTTTCTGTTAAGGAATAGGTTACATTTAAATTAGGCAATGCCAAATGGTAATTTGATTTATTTTCTTCTTTGGCTGTACTAGTTGCAATTGTTGAAATATCTGTGAATTCGTGGCGATATCCAACAATTACTTTTGTTTTATCAAAAGACAGGTTTGTGGTCACATAACCGGCATAGGTGTTTTCAATTAAGTCAAATACAAATGTTCGGGCCGAAATTGGTGCCCATTCATTTGTTGAATTGTTTAATTTTTTGCTTTCTTTTTCCAAAACTCTATTGGTTAAAAATCCTTGAAATCCTGTTTTTATAGAAATTTTGTTACCAATATTTGATTTAAAGGCGATGGAAGGAAAATAATTTTTAAAGTTTATTTTTTCTGCTTCTGTCTCTTGATTTGGAAGATTTTTATAATTGATTGTTCCTGAAATATCAGTTGCATAGTCTTTTTTCAATTTATCCTTGTTTTCATCAGAAAAATTGGCGCTGAATTCAATATCCAGCGTTGAAACATCCCATTTTTTGGTGAGGCTCAAAGATGGATTGTTGAATTTTATGGTTTTATCTTCTGTTTCTTGTGTTTTTTTGCCATTTTTAAAAGAATCATCATTTTTATAGGTAAGATTTAGCTCCTCTTTATCTTTGTCTTCATATTGTTTGCTAAATATATAATCAGCCTTAAAATTCCAATTGTTTTTTGTGAAATAGCCAATTTTTGCTGATGCCGTATTGTTGTCAAATGATTTATTTTCTGATGATGAAACGATACTGCTTTCTTTCAAACTGCCGTCATTGTTATATTTTATGATTGAGCCATCATCAAATTTATTGGCATTTCTGGTAAGTTTATCATAACTTCCTGAAATTGCAAAATTGTCTTTTGAATGTTTTAACGCAACGTTTCCGTTATAACCATTTTGATTGTCGGTAAAGAATGAAATTTGACCGTTTGAATCGGAATTTGTGCCTTTTTTCAATACAACATTTAGTATTCCGTTGATGCCATTTGAAGTTTGATCGGCGCCCGGATTGGATATTATTTCAATAAAATCGATTTGGGATGCAGGAATCATGTCCAAAACAGTTTCTCTGTTATTTCCTGACATTCCAGATTGCTTTCCGTTAATTAAAACGGTTGTGTAGCCATTTCCTAATCCTCTGTAGCGAATATCGCGATTGTGGTTCGGACTTCCGCCCATCGCAACGCTTAACATATTTTTTAATATGTCTCCAGCGGTTCCTCCATTTTGTGATGGTAAATCTTTGGTTGAAAAAATAACCTTTTGAGGTTCAACCTGGGTAACGCCAATTTTAGAACTTAGGACTACTTCCAATAATTGGTTTACATTTTCCTTTAAAAAGATGGCTGGAACAACAGTGGTTTCATTTGGATTTACCTTTACGGATACTTCATGGTTTTCATATCCAATAAAGGAAATTAACAGCGTGTAATTGCCTGGCGCAATATTTTTGATTTCAAATTCCCCGTTTTCATTTGATATTGTGCCTTTTGTAGATGATAAGATGGAGATGTTTACGTTTGCTAAGGTTTTATTTTGTTCAGAAATTATAAATCCTTTTATGATGCCATTTTGTGCTTGTATTGCGACAATGGAAAGAATGAATGTGAGCAGTGTAAAAATATATTTCATTTTTTATTTGTTATTTTAATTTAGTCTAAATAAATTTACCGCAAAATTAATACAAGGTATGTATTATAAAATGACGTATTGTGGATAAAAAAAGACGGGATTTTACCAATTGCGAGTTTGTTGAATTGTTAGGGACAGCAACAGACGTCAATAAATTAATTGCCGTGCAAACTTGTTGTTTGGATGATGGTAGAGTCCAGTACACAAAACATCATATTCTCCCAAAATATGGGGGCGGCTGCATCATGAATTTTTATTTTTCTGAAGTGAAAATTTCAATAAGCAGGTTTAAACTTAACAAAGATTTAATCATAAATTACGATTGTGATGCCGATTTTACGCAATTAGCCTTTCTTTTAGAAGGAGAAAAAATCATATCCCTTAATGATATTGATCATGAAATTTTATTGGAAAGCCAGGAATCATATATGGCCAATATGAACCAATTAAAAGGAAGTGTTCGAATTTCATCAACAAAAAACTTTAAAGAAATTAAAATTAGGCTGTCAAAAATATTTTTGTCAAAACATGGATTTTCAACCGATTTTGAATTTAAAAAAATATCAGAAAAAAACTTAATTCTGCCGATTACCAACGAGCTTTTTTCAGTGTTGACCAATCTTGAGGAAAACAGTTTGAAAGGGATTTCCCGTAAAATATTTATGGAGGCAAAAGTGCTTGAATTGCTGGCAATTCAGATAGAAAACTACACAAATGATGGGTTGAACAAAAAAAGCATAAATAGCAGCAATACCATCAAAAAATTATACAGAATAAAGCAAATTTTAAAAGATAATTTGAATCAAAATTATTCAATTAAAGATTTGTCAAAAGAAGCTGGCCTTAATGAAACCTTGTTGAAAAAGGAATTTATGAGGTTATTTGGTTGCTCAATTGCCGATTATTGCAAAACTGAAAAAATGACTTATGCCAAAGATTTATTGAGAGGCACGCAAACACCAATTTATCAGATTGCCGAAGATATAGGATACAAAAATGCCACACATTTTAGCGCGGCATTTAAAAAATATTTTGGAGAACTTCCAAAACAATACAGAAATTTTTTAGAATGAATTGATCGTTTTTCTGATAGCCACCAAACGGGTCAATAAATTTTCTAAATATTTTATATCCAGCATATTGGCACCATCGCTTTTTGCAATAGATGGGTCAAAATGGGTTTCTAAAAATAATCCGTCAACCCCAACTGCGATTCCCGCTCTGGCAATGGTTTCAATCAGCTCTGGTTTTCCGCCGGTAACGCCACTGCTCTGATTTGGTTGTTGCAAAGAATGTGTAATGTCTAAAATAGTTGGCGCAAACTGCTGCATTTCGGGGATTCCCCTAAAATCAACAATCATATCCTGATAACCGAACATCGTTCCTCTATCGGTAATCCAAACTTTTTCGTTGCCGCTGTCCTTTACTTTTTGAACGGCGTGTTTCATGGAAGCCGGACTCATAAATTGTCCTTTTTTCAGATTGACAACTTTTCCCGTATTAGCCGCCGCAACCACCAAATCGGTTTGTCGCACCAAAAAAGCGGGAATTTGCAACACATCAACATATTCAGCCGCCATGGCTGCATCAGTGACTTCATGAATGTCGGTAACTGTTGGAATGTTAAATGTTTCCGATACTTTTCTCAATATTTTTAACGCTTTTTCATCTCCAATTCCGCTAAAACTGTCAATTCTCGATCTGTTTGCTTTTTTGAAACTTCCCTTGAAAACAAACGGAATTTCTAATTTATCTGTCACTTTTAAAATGTGTTCGGCAATTCTCAAGGCCATTTCTTCACCTTCAATGGCGCAAGGACCGGCCAGTAAAAAGAAATTGTTGCTTTTGGTGTGTTTTATGTTTGGGACTAAATTTAAATCCATAATCTGTAAATTTTTTTCAAAGATACTGTTTTATATAGCCTGTTAAAACAGAATTATTCTTAATTTTATGGTAAACATTGATGGATATTTTAAAATTTAAGGGTATGAAACGAGCCATAACAAATTTTGATATACCGAGAATGATTAATGGCGAACAGCAGCTGTTACCGCTAAAAAATAAAATTTAAACAGATGAAATATTTTAAATTTTTATTGTTATTTGTTTTTTTAGGTTGCGCAGGCCCTAGAACTGCATATGATTATGATGATCAGGTTGATTTTAATCAATACAAAACTTTTCGTTTTTTTGAAGATATTAAGCTTCCCGTAAATGAGATAGATGCAAAACGGGTTTTTGCCCAATTGAAAAATGCAATGGTTGAAAAAGGTTTGGTTTATCAAGAAAATCCGGACATTTTTGTCGATGTTCAATTAAATCAGTTTGAGGCACAAAGAAACGCTGTTGGCATAGGCTTTGGCAGTTACGGAAGGCATTCAGGCATCAATATTGGCGGGCAAATACCAATTGCCAGCAACACGTTAACCAAACAATTTACCATTGATTTTGTGGATGCAAAAAATAATAAATTGATTTGGCGCGGTTTTTATGAAGGCAATTTTCAAAACAATATTGAAATTACCCAAAAAGAACAACTTTATGCTGAGGCATTTAAAAAATTATTAAGCAAATATCCTCCTAAAAAATAAAATTATCAATCTGTTTTAATTCGGATGCCTTCACTATGGCTGCTGAATTCTGGCGCATACATACTTTGGATGTTCGTAATTCCGTTGCTGAAATTACCGGCATTGTTTACACGCAAATCATATTCAAAAACATAAACGCCTTGTGGCAAATTCTCAAAAAAGAAATTTGTTGAAACGTCTTTGGTGCTTTCATAATAACCCAATCCATCCTGCCATTTGTAAGCCGATAACACATTGATAGGTTCCAAACCACTGGCGCGCATATCTTTCATATGAACAAATTCCATTTGCCTGTCCACTTTTAATTCAATTCGTACGGTTATTAAATCGCCGACTTTTAAAGACGTATTTTGTGTGATTTCAGTCAACAGTTTCCCTTTATCCGAATTGGTTTTCAAAAACAGTTTTTTATGCAGTTTAAGCGGCGTTTCTGCGGATGTTATTTTATCTAAATCCTCAAAATATTGCCAATACAATCCGCCCCAGGCGATGCCTTCGCCTTTTTTGGAAATGGTTACTTCTCCCATTTCTGGAGTGATTTCTGTGTCATTCCACGACGTTTTAAAGTAGCCGGTTCCGGCTTCAATTTTAACATTTCCCTCACGATGGCTATCGGGATTGAAAGGTTCAATTTTTTGGTTGCCAACAGTCACTGCAACAGATTCAGTAACGGACAGCCAGTTGCTTCCTTGCAACAATAAAGCATATACGGCTTCAGTGGTTGCTTTTGTGGTTTTCCAGCTATTTGTTTGCTTGTTTTTCAACAGCCAAACCTTTAATTCATCAACCGTTGCGGTATTGTTTTCAATTTCAGAAAAAGCTTCAATCAGCAAAGCCTGAGTTTCAATTTGCGCTTGGTGCCAAAACCAGCTCGCAGTATTTTCTTTCCAGTACATGCCCAATTCTTCGCTTGTAATGCTGTTTTCATGCAGCGATTTTAAAATGGCTGATGCTACGGTTTTATTTTGATTTCTATGTTGCACCAAAGCAATCATTCCTTTTGAATACAAATTGAATTCTTTCCAATAGCTGGCCGATTGTTTTGTGTAATAATTAACGGCTTTTTGCACATTTTCAGAAATTTTCACCTCTTTGTAAAAACTGCGCATATACAAATAATGCAGTTGAATTTGTCCCAAATGATTTTTTGCCAGATAATCTGTTTCAGCTTTCAGGCCTTTTTCTTTGGATTTTTCTTTGTCTCTTAATTTTTTGGCTTCTGCCAAAAGCTTGTTATAATCGTCCAAGATTTCATCATCCAAAAAGTTTATGGCTTTTGAAATCACTTCTGAAGCAGCCTTTTCGTTTATGGCAACATTCAATTGTTTTAAATGACCAAATCCGGCAGCAATGTGTTGCGTAATGTAACGATTTGGGTAATTACTTCCTTTGAACCAAGGAAAACCACCGTTACCGAATTGCATTTCTTTTAATTTGTTGATGGCAGCTTGCTGGTCGTTCGTCATTTTGTTTAAATCGAACAGTAACGCGATGCGTTTTTTCTGTTCCGTTTCACTTTGCGCATCGCGTAACCAAGGCGTTTCCTGAATAATAATGGATTTCAATTCCTCATTTTTTTCCAAATTTGAAATTAAGGCGTCACTCGATTTCCACTGATTGAAGACTTCCTGAATGCGCGGATTTGAATTTAAAATATGCGAAGCCAGCGAATTTGCATAGTAACGAGAAAATGTTTGCTCTGAACAGTCGTAAGGATATTCCATTAAATAAGGCAAACTTTGCACCGCATACCAGGCAGGATTCGAAGTGATTTCCAACGTTAATTTATGATTTTTAAGCGTGGTTGAAGCATTGTTTTTTAACTTATCCAAACTGAAAGTTTTGGTTTGGTTGCTTCTCACCCACATCGGCAAGGTTTCGGTCACCAACATTCTGTTTGATAACACCGGCAAAACATTTTGTTCCCCGTCGCTAAAATCATTTGCTTTTGCCATGATTTTGTATTGCAAGGCCTTAATACCTTCCGGAATTTGCAGTTTCCAGCTTACTTGCGTGTTTCCTTTTGCATCAACTTTGAAATTTTGTGTGGCTAAACTATTTCCCAATTGCTCGTTAATTTGTTTTCCTGTAAGCGCATCGGTCAACTCTAAAACAGCGGTTCCATTCAGTATGTTTTCTGTTAAATTTGAAATTTTGCTTGAAAATACGATGGTATCGCCTTCGCGCAAAAATCGCGGCGGATTTGGCAAAACCATCAGTTCTTTTTGGGTAACGGTGGTCAATGTTTTGGTGGCAGAAGCCGATGCTGCGGTATGCGCCAACAATTGCAATTTCCAGCGTGTCAGCGCCTCCGGAATGGTAAAATTAAAACTGACATTTCCTTCTTTGTCGGTTGTTAAATGCGGATAGAAAAAAGCGGTTTCCTGAAAGTTTTTCCTGATTTTTATGGATGAAGGATCTAGTTTTTCAAGGTTTTCCTCTTTTTTGGTATCTTTTTGTTTTCCATAACCAGCAACCACAACTTCATCTAACGATGCATTTTCAGAAATTACACTGAAGGGTATATCTTCCAATACTTCTTCATCTTCACTAACTTCAATATTTCCTTTTTGCATCATTTTTTCAGCATTCATTCCTCTAATTCGGTACGAATTGTTGAAACTAAAGCCGAACCAATTCAATTGATCGAAAAATTGTTGCAGGCTTTCATTATAATTTTGAGGTAAATTGGCCATATTAAAATGCTTGTTTCCAAAACTGTTGTTGGCATTTCTATGGTTGTAGGAATAATAAATTGGTTGATCGGTTGGATTAAATTCCCAGGTATGCGGTCTAAATTCATCCAAAGAAGCGTCGTACATACTTGCCAACAATTCGGCGGCAACTTTATCGCCTTTTTCTCCCTTCACTTTAAAACTCCAGGTTTGTTGTGCTCCGGGTTGCAATTTATCCCTGAAAGTTACAGTTTCAATTTCGAGTTCTTTTTTCTCATAAGGAACGGAAATAGGCAATGTGCCGCTTTTGAAAGCGTTAAAATTACTGAAACTGTAATGAACGGCAAATCCGTCCAAATCTTTAATGGTGACCGGGATTTGAATGAATTTCGAATTGTTTTCGAGGTGAATAATTTGCGTGTCAATTATTTTATGGTCTTTTTCAATATCGATAGTGACAAATAGATTTTTTGAAGCCGATCCAATTTTGAGTATTACATTTTCAGAGGGTTTGTAACTTTGTTTATCGGTTGAAATCACAAATAGTTGATGGTCCGAAACCTGGTCATCAGTTTTGCTAAAAACGGTGAATAGCTGTTTGTCGGTCACTTTTTGTCCGAATTTATCTGTGGATTCCAATTCAACAACATATTGGCCCGATTCCCATTTCTGAATTTTTTTCAGCTGAATTTTGGTGTTTTTTGAAGTATCAAAATTTTCATCAAAAACCAAAGTTCCTTTTGGCCAGTTTTTAATATCATCTTCATTGGAATATGCATCATTTGGAAATCTCTTTTTAAAGATTTCTTCACTTATTTCCTGATAATCCGGCGCATTCCAAGGGCGCGCTCTCAATACATTTTTAGGCGCCTGCAATTTGTAAATTTTCAGATTTCCTTTCGCGAAAACAATTTCATTGTTGAGGTTTTTGGCTTCAACGGTAATTGCGTTATCCGTTTTGTTTTTATCGATTTCCGAAGCGATTTTAATTTCTGCAATTAGGGCGTGGTAACCGACTTTTATTTCGGTAACGGCACTGCGGGTTTCGCCGTTGACATCTGTAATATCTGCGGTAACTTCATAAATAAATATAGGCAAATTTGCAGCGTCAACGCTTTTATCGGGAATGGCTTTAAAAGAAATGCTGAAATTTCCCTGAGCATCTGTCGTGGTTTCTCCATGCGCTATTTCCTGTCCTTGAGAGCCTGGAAAAATTGGCCGGTACCAATAAAACCATTTTGGGTATTGCACTTTTCTGTGCACGCGATATGCGACTTTGGCATCGGTGATGGTGCTTCCGGCAAAAGCAATTGCACTTCCGTGTACGGAAACGGAATCATTTAGTTTATAGGTTTCTGTAATGGACTTAAATTCGGCTTCAAATTTTGGGCGTTTGTATTCTTCGACCAAGATTTCTGTGGATGAATAATTGAAATCATCGATTAAATCATACAATTCACTTTCTTTTGAACCTTCATCAACTTCAATAGCATAAATCCCGGTTAAACCATTGTTTGGCAATATAAATTCACCGCTAAATGAACCATAATCGTTGGTTTTTAATTCAACGGATTTTACGATTTCCCGATTGACATTGTACAAAGTGACATCGACAAATTCATTGGCAACGGCTTCCGATTTATTTTTGAGGCTTTTTAGCACAATTCCTTTGAAATAAACAAGTTGTCCGGGTCTGTAAATGCTTCGATCCGTAAATAAAAAAGATTGGATTGTGATATTTTCAGATTCTTGATCAACCCTTCTGTTTTCATTCAAATAATAGTCGCCAAAAGTGGCAGTTTCCTTGTTGTGATTGACCGTAATCACAACATTTCTGTAGTTGGTTTTCGTGGTAAAATTTATCTGGCCCTTGTTATCAGTAATCAAATTTTCATTAATCGGATTATTATACTTTCCAGTATCGTAGTTTTTGATGTTCACTTTTGCGCCAACCAAGGGTTTCCCAGTATTTCTGTCGACAATTTGATAGTTATTGCTGTTATTTTGTCGGTTTTCAACCACGGCAATATCCGTTGCCTGAATAATTGCTGTGGCGTAAATGCTGTTTGCGTTTAAAGTTTCAAAGGTTGAAGCATAAATTAAATAATTGCCGTTTGAAAAAGGCGGAATTAAAACTTCTGTGCTGTGCTGCTGATAATCGTTTTCCGTTTTTAAAGACTGACGGAAATTGGTCACCAAATCCAGTTTTTTAATAAAAGCTATTTTGTCCGAATCATTGTAAATTCTGGCGAATTCCGCTTTGTCTTTTTCACCGATTTTAAAAATATGAAAATACAATTCGGAAACATTTTTATAGGAAACCATTATTTTGTTGTCTTTTAAATTGGGCACATATTTTTCAGCGGTTATATTTAAGGACAAGTTGAAAATTTGTTGTTTCAGCAAATTGCACTTTTGGGCACCAAAACTATTCGGGAATTTAGTGATGGCTTCTTCGCAAATTTCGAGTGCTTTTGCGCGTTTAAACTGATTTTCGGTTTTTGTTAAAGGCACATAATCATTCGCTTGGTTGTTGTAAAAGGAAGCAATTTCAAAATCGATTAAAGTGGATGATTCGTGTGTTTTAAATTCGTTTTTTAAGCCGATTAATGAATTTAAGAAGCGCGTTTCTTTTTCGCTAAAAGTCGCATGTTGCTTTACAAATGCAAGCCGTTCCAGTTCAACGGCAATAAAAGCGTTGTTGTTATTTTCCTTTTGGTGAAATGCTGCTAGTTTTTGATAAATTTTTAAGGCATTGAATTGAAGCGATAAACTGTCGGGTGTTTCCAATTTTATTTTTGAAAATTCCTCAAAATTTGCCAAATATTTTTCCTCAGAAATTTCAAATTTGTAAACCGGATTTGCAATGGAAGTTTCTGATGTTTTATAGAAATCCAAGGCGTTGTGAGCTAAGAAATCATAAAGTGTCGGGCGAAATATTTTGGAATCTTTTTGCAGTTCTAAAACAGCATCGAATTTTGCTAAATCTGTTTTTTGCGCCAATACATCATTTTGAAGTGAATTTTGAAAATGGTTATGAATTTCAGCAAAAAGGGTCTGCAAATCCCATGTTCTGAAATCGGCTATGTCAACTTTTGATTCCGTTGTGGTTCTTTCGTAAAATTTCCACCTGTTTTGCTGATAATATTGCCAGTATAAATTGGCCAGCACGCTTTCCAGGATATTTTTTGTTGGAAATGCTGATTTTGAAATTTCTGTATTGAAGGAATTGATGATATTCAGTTGCGCGTCTTCTTCAAGAATTAAAGCATATTTCGATTTGAACATCAATGTTTTCAACAGTTGCGGCGCATTGTTTTCCTTTTTTGCAGCTGTGTAAATTTTTTCAACTTCAGTTAAAGCTGATTTTGGCAGATTGCCTTCTTCAAATTTTTGAACGGTTTTCCATAAATCATCATAATTTTTATAGGACTGCTGTGCATGTGCGTTTACCGAAAATAAAATAATGACTGAAAGTATGACTGCAGTTTTTCTCATAAGATGTAATTTGTAAACGTAAAGTTAACAAAAGTTATACCTAAAATAAGATGAATTATGTAATGAGCTTATTTTGGTAAAAAACGGCATAAAAAAAGCCGCTAATCAGCGGCTTTTTTATAAATGAATGCTAGTATTGTTAGTTGGTAAGCACAAATTCGCATCTTCTGTTAATGCTATATTCTGCTTCTGAACACATTTTAGGTTCAACACAATTATTTAATGGTTGTGTTTCTCCATAACCTACAGATTTTAGTTTATTTTCCAAAATCCCTTGGCTCATTAAATATTCAAGCACTGATTGTGCACGCTTATGGGATAATTTCAAATTATATTCATTGCTTCCTCTCGCATCGGTGTGAGCGCCAATTTCCAATTGCATATCGGTATGTTTTTTCATTAAGGCCACAACATTATTTAATTCTAAAGCGGCATCTGGACGAATATTCCATTTGTCGAAATCAAAATAAATTGGGTTGATTTTAATTTGTGTTTTGCCTGCCTCTGTTATAACATTTTGCTCGGCATCATCATAAGATTCTATCAATAATTGAATATTTTTGTTGATGTCTCCTTTAGCATTTACTGTAAAATCGATTTCAGATGGAACATATAATTTAAGTGCTCCACGAATTTTATATGATTTATTATTTTCAATATCAAAGGAATATTTAGCATCTTCGCCCACGGTTATTTCACTAATAAAATTGTTATTTTCATCAAATAAAGTAACTAAGGTATTTGGAAGCGGCAGAAGGCTGTTTTTATCTTGCACCAATCCGTGTACATTGTACGTTTTCTCTTTCGTAAATCGGTAAATATCATCATCGCCTATACCGCCTTCTCTGTTTGAAGAAAAATAACCTTTCTCATTTTCTTCATTAATAACAAAGGCAAAATCATCTAAATTGCTGTTGATGACATTGCTTAAATTTATTGGTTTTGAAAAACTTTCATCAGAAATTTGACTTTTAAAAATATCCAATCCGCCCATTCCTAAATGTCCGTCAGAAGCAAAATATAAAATATTGTCGCTGCTCACAAAAGGAAACTGCTCCCTATGTTCCGTATTTATTTTCGGACCTAAATTTTTTGGCGCTCCGTAGGTTCCATCAGTATTGATATCTACAACAAACAAATCAAATGAACCAATTGTTCCTGGCATATCAGACGCAAAATACAGTTGTTTTTCATCTGGGCTCATCGCAGGATGTTCGGTTGAATAATTATTGCTGTTGAAAGGAAGTTCCAAAATGTTTGTCCACTTATTATTTACCAATTGCGCTCTGTAAATTTTTAAATGAGTCACTTTGTTTTTATCACTATTATTTTTTCCCGAATCGAAATTATTTCGTGTGAAATACATGGTTTTTCCATCTTTTGTAAAAATGGCATTTGATTCATGCATTTTGGAGTTGATGCTACTGGCAAAAGGAACAACATTTTTTAAGTCTTGGCTGTGATCAATATCAGCCACAAATAAATCAAGGTAAGGCTGATTGTTCCAAAGGTATAATTTCCCTTTATTTCTTGTTGAAGCAAATACCACTTTGTCGCCAAAATATGCTGTTCCAAAGTCGGAATTTTTCGAATTTATGGAGACCTTATGAACAATGTATGGTTTTTTAATTTTACTGTTCAGTGTTTCAAAAAAGGGCAATGTTTCTTGCTTTTCGGCAGTCGTCATTTGTTTTTTTACCAAATATTTTTGTTGCCATTTGTCGGCTTCCGTAAACTTTTTAACGCCTTTTAGCGCTTGGGAATATCGAAACAAATACGTTGGATCAACATTGGCTTCATGCGTTTGAAGCAGCATTTTGTAATATTGTTCCGCCTCACTCATTTTGGTGTTAAAATAATAACAGTCGGCTAATTTTTGTAACACTTCCTGCGTTTTAGGCTCTTCATTTAAAAACAATTCAGCGGCATTTAAATACGCTCTTTTTTCAAATAAATGGTTGGCGCGTTTTAAATTTTGCGCAACTGAGAGTTGTATTGATAAAGGAAATATTAAAAGTATAAATAGTATTTTTTTCATGTTGAAAGTCGTTTTTATTAAAAGAATCTTGGAGATTTATCATAACCCTTCTTCAGGCCTAAAATGCTTAAATCATATAAAATAAACACTTCATGGGAACCTGAGCTGAATGGACCAAGGTTAGAAATGGTATGGTCATAAGCATATCCAATGCGCAATTCGGGTGTGGCTTTAAAATTTACCATGCCGCTAATTGCATCATCCAATCTGTAGCCTACACCAAATTCAACTTTATTGTCGAATAATACATTTGCGGTTAAATCCAAAGAAATTGGCGCTCCTTTTACCGCTTTTGCCATAAAAGCAGGTTTCAATTTAAACAACTCATTGATTTCAAAAATATAGCCTCCGGTTAAATACGTGTGTGCTTGCTCAGTTCCTTGGTATTTTCCATTATTTCTGTCGAGATGTTTTGCGTTTAGAATTGCCGGAACTGACAAACCTATATAATAGTTTTCGGTATTGTAATAAACTCCTGCCCCAAAATTCAAGAATGACTGATTGATGTTTTCGGCAAAATCAGGATCGGTAAAAACATCACCCGATTCTAACACAAAGCCGTTAAAATTAACATCAAAAAAAGTGACTCCTGCTTTTAAACCGAAAGACAATTGGCCGTTTTTCTCCAAATTTAACTTATAGGCAAAATCGGCATAAAGGTCATTTTGTTTTACCACATCGCCTATATTGTCGTTGATCAAGGAAAATCCGACTTCAACATTTTCATTAATTGGGGTATGAGCAAAAATATTGGAAGATTTAGGGGCGCCATTTGTGCCAACCCACTGTGTTCTGTGCAAGGCACCCAAATTTACAACGCCAATATTCCCGGTTGTATATGCGGGATTTATGACACTCATATTGTACATATATTGTGTGTATTGTGCGTCTTGTTGAGACCACATTACTACGGTTGTCAGAAGTGCAATAAATGTTATTAGTATATTTTTCATTTTTTAGGTATAAAATGTATTTGTTTTAACTATTGATTATCTGCTTAAATAAAGTCTTCGTTGAATAGGTTTTCTATCATTTTTGTTAAAATAAATAACAAAGTAATAAACACCTGTAGGTGACAATTCGCCGTCACCATTCAATCTGCCGTTCCAATCTGGTTTTCCTGCATTGGCGGTGTACATTAAATTGCCCCAACGATTAAAAAATTCCACTTTAAAATCGGGATAAAGTTCTCTAAGATTGGTTATTTTAAACGTATCATTAACGCCGTTTCCTGTTGGTGAAAATCCATCATAAATTACAACATCATAAGCATCACAAGCTTCTAATGAAACCGTCACTTCAAGAGGATTAATGCTTTTACAGCCATTAACATTGGTTTCTATGGCATAATAAGTTTTACCGTCTACCAATGCTGTAGAAGCACTTAAAAGATTTCCGTTTGGATAAGAATTATACCAAGAAATGGTGCCGCCATTGTTTGCGGAAACATTCAGGTTTAAATCGGCAATGGTCGGATTGTCAATTTTGCAAAATTCATTTCCGAGTGAAATTAAAGTAGGTGTTGCGATGGTTGTCAACGTTACATTGGTAACAACCCTCACAGAACTCACACAACCTGTGGTTGGATTCGATTGCGCTGCCCAATAAGACACGCCGTTTATTAATGGACTCGTAACTAACAAAGGCGCTGTACTTGTTTGTGTAGCATACCAAAGTATTCCGTTTCCGGTTACCGCTAAATTTGCAATTGTTGGAAAATCAGATGCGCAAAAAGTTTGCGAAACGTTAACAATTGTAGCAGGGGCAACATCGGTAATTGTTACGATTATCCTTAGACGTGCAATACTTTCACATCCTGTAGTTGCATTAGAAGCCGCAGCCCAATAATCTTCACCATTTATCAATAAATCAGTACTGTTTAACGGCATTGAAGCAGTTTCATTGGCATACCAATTTATGGAAGTTCCGGTTGCTTGTAAACTTGCTACAGTTGGTTTGTCTGCTGCACAAAAAGCCTGATTAACCGATGTGGCTGTTGGTGTTGCAGGATTGACAACAGTCACGTTCACCACCAATCTTGAAGCACTTTTACAGCCAGTTGTTGCATTGGTTTGCGTTGCCCAATAGGATCCGTTTACCAATATATCTGTTGAATTTAAAGGTGTTGTGGAAGTTTCAGATGCGTACCAAAGTATTCCGGTTCCGCTGGCAACTAAATTTGCGACCGTCGGATTTCCAGGCAAATAATCTTTTACGCAAAAAGATTGATTTGCGTTGGTTGTAGTTGGCGGTGGCGTTGTGTTTATAACAACGTTAACAGCCAGTCTTGAAGCACTTTCGCAGCCAGAAGTTGCGTTGGTTTGCGTTGCCCAATAAGTTGAACCATTTACCAAAAGAGCAGACGAATTTAAAGGTGTTGTGGAAGTTTCTGTGGCATACCAAAGTATTCCTGTTCCGCTGGCGTTTAAATTTTCGACTTTCGGACTGTCAATTGCACAAAAAACCTGATTGGTTTGTGTGGTTGTTGGCGGTGGCGTTTTGGTCACAGTTACCGTTACTTTTATCCTGTTGGCAATTTCACAGCTTCCCCCTGCAATGTTCTGTGTTGCCCAATAATCTTCACCATCAACTAATAATTCAGTAGCGTTTAAGGCGGTTGTTGAAGTTTCAGTAGCGTACCAAAGCAATACGTTTCCTGGATCGCTTAAATTAGCAACCGTGGCCTTTTCAATTTCGCAAAACGTTTTGTTTTGCTCAATGGTAATTGGCGGCGCTGGCGTAATGATGGTCACATTCACCACCAATCGGTTTGCGCTTTCACAACCTGAAATTGCGGTTTGCGTTGCCCAATAAGAGGCTCCGTTTATCAATAAAACTGAGGTGCTTAAAGGCGTTGTTGAAGTCGCTGTGGCATACCAAAGAATTCCGGTTCCTGTAGCGCTTAAATTAGCGACGGTCGGATTGTTGATTGCGCAAAAAATCTGATTGATTTCGGCAGTTGTTGGCGGCGGCGTTGCAATAATTGAAACAGTCACAACCAGTCTGTTTGCACTAACGCATCCTGTAGCTGCAGTTTGCGTTGCCCAATAAGATGCTCCGTTTACCAATAAATTTGTTGAATTTAATGGCGTTGTTGAAGTTTCTGTAGCGTACCAAAGTATTCCGGTGCCGCTAGCGTTTAAATCTGCAATTGTAGCATTTTCAATTTCGCAAAAAGTTTGGTTAGCCTGAGTTGTTGTTGGCGGAGGCGTTGTGTTTATAACAACGGTAACAGCCAGTCTTGAAGCACTTTCACAGCCAGAAGTTGCGTTGGTTTGCGTTGCCCAATAAGTTGAACCGTTTACCAAAAGAGCAGAAGAATTTAAAGCCGTTGTGGAAGGTTCTGTGGCATACCAATGTATTCCTGTTCCGCTTGCGTTAAACTTTTCGACTTTTGGACTGTCAATTGCACAAAAAATCTG